>DATJHX010000163.1:0-10346 GCA_035493655.1 Nitrosospira sp. | reverse complement strand
CACCGTTGCAGCTATCGTTGAAAATGAGGGCAGGTATCTGCTGGTCGAGGAGCAAACCAGCAATGGTATCCTGTTCAATCAGCCAGCCGGCCATCTTGAACCGGAGGAATCCATTATACAGGGTGCAATCCGTGAAACCCTGGAGGAAACTGGCTACACCTTTGTGCCGCAATCGGTGCTGGGCATTTACCGCTGGCACTCGCGCGCCGATAACACGGTCTTCCTCCGCTTTGCCTTTATCGGTACTGTCGCAGGTCACGATCCCGATCGGGCGCTGGATGCTGGCATACTCAGTGCCGGGTGGGTTGCCGTGGATGAAATCCGCAAAATGACTTACTGTCACCGCAGTCCGCTCGTCATGAGGTGTATCGACGATCATCTGGCGGGCAAGCATTACTCTCTGGAAATTCTCACTCACTACGACTGACAATGAGCAAAGCGCGCGTGGTGGTCGGAATGTCGGGTGGGGTTGATTCGTCGGTGGCCGCATTGCTGTTAAAGCAGCAAGGCTATGACGTGCTCGGCCTCTTCATGAAAAATTGGGAGGATGACGATACGGATGAGTATTGTTCATCCCGGCAGGATTTAATCGATGCCGCTTCAGTAGCGGATATCATTGGCATTCCACTGGAAGCGGTCAACTTTTCGGTAGAATACAAGGAGCGCGTATTCAGCCATTTTCTCGCTGAATATAAAGCCGGGCGGACGCCCAACCCGGACGTATTGTGTAACGCCGAGATCAAGTTCAAGGCTTTTCTTGACCATGCCGTCGAGCTCGGCGCGGAATACATTGCAACAGGGCATTATGCCCAGGTACGCAAAGTGCGTGGAATCCATCAATTGCTGAAAGGCGAGGATGGGTCCAAGGATCAAAGCTATTTTCTCTATCGATTAAATCAGGCCCAATTATCGAGAACATTATTTCCCGTTGGCCACCTTTACAAGCGCGAGGTGCGCAGGATCGCACGGGAGCAAGGCCTACCAAATTTCTCAAAGAAAGACAGCACGGGAATTTGCTTCATTGGCGAGCGCCCATTCCGTGAATTTCTTAACCGTTATTTGCCAAACGAGCCTGGAGAGATACAGACTCCCCACGGCACTCTCCTGGGCGAGCATGCAGGTCTTATGTACTATACCATCGGTCAACGGCAAGGGCTGGGTATCGGAGGGAGAAAAGAAGGTGATGGAGAGCCATGGTTCGTGTCGGACAAGAATGCCGCAACGAATACTCTAACCGTCGTTCAGGGTCACGATCATCCCGATCTATATCGGGACTCTCTGACAGCAACCGATCTTACCTGGATAAGCGGCCGGACTCCGCATTGCAACTGGGTTTATGCGGCCAAGATTCGCTATCGCCAACCTGACGCCCCGTGCGCTATCACCGACATCGACGACGATGAATGCGAGATTGAATTTGCCCAGCCGCAGTGGGCCGTAGCCCCTGGACAATCTGTCGTTGTTTACGAGAGTAATGTATGTCTCGGTGGCGGAGTTATCACCGATGAGATAGGGTGACTGTCGTCACGCCTGGGGCACTGTTTCCATGAATGGTGCACGCTTTTCCAGCTTCTCGAAAAGCTCTGCAAGGTTGGCGAAGCTGTTGCGCCATTCGATTTCGGGAAAGCGAAAGACGAGATAGCCCAGCGCACAGCCCAGCGCAATATCGGCCAGCGTGTAGGCATTGCCGTCACACCATTTCTTGTCAGCCAGTTCGCGGGAGGCTGTCTCCAGGCCTCGCGCGACTTTCTTCTGCTGCCGCGAAATCCATTCCTGGCTTTGCTGCGCCTCCTGGCGCTTGCGCTCCAGGAATACGGCCGCGGCGGCGTCGCAGATACCGTCAGCCAATGCCTCCCAGCGCTTCACCATGAGGCGGCGGCGGTTGGATTCGGGAATCAGGCGAGATACGGGATTGACACTGTCCAGATATTCGACAATGACGCGCGAATCGAACAGGCTGGTGCCGTCATCCATAATCAATACCGGCACCTTGCCAAGCGGGTTGTAATCCGGCACCTGAGTATCCGCATTCCACGGGCCCTCCAACTCGAAGTCATAACCGATATGCTTTTCCGCGAGAACGATGCGGACCTTGCGCACATATGGACTGGTGATTGATCCGATAAGCTTCATGACAACCTCTGGGGGAACAATTGTCAGCCGGCATTATATCGACTTTCTTAGCGCTGGGGCATAGAAGAGGTCCGGTCGGGCTTCCTGCACGCCTGTGTTAAAATTTGGAACCTCTGAATAAATCATACCGGGCATGACGATAGCTTTGAGAGTCCCCTACGGCCCAGCGGGCGGGCTCTGCGTGGCCGGTGCATTGCACTTCTTGGTGTCGTAGCTCGGGCTATGACTATCGTTCGTGCGCCTTGTGACCATCCCAATTTGCGGGCAAAGCTCTCCGCCGAACTTATTCAGAGTTTCTTAGTTCGTGGTATCCGGAATTTTAAAATATGAATTCATCTCCTCTAACCGCACTCTCCCCTCTTGACGGACGCTACTACGGCAAAGTCGCCGCTCTTCGGCCTTATTTCAGCGAATTTGGCCTGATTCGTTACCGGGTCCAACTGGAAATCGAATGGCTCAAGGCCCTGAGTGATACGCCCGAGATCGCTGAAGTGCCGCCATTTTCGCAAGCTACCATTTCACAACTTGACAATGTCGCGGTAAATTTTTCCGAAACAGATGCGGAGGCAATCAAGCTGATCGAAACGCGCACCAACCACGACGTCAAGGCAATCGAATACTGGCTCAGGGATTGCCTGGCGAAAAATGCCGAGGTGGCGGGAGTTGCACAATTCATCCATTTTGCATGCACATCCGAAGACATCAATAACCTTTCTCACGGCTTGATGCTGATGCACAGCCGCGACCAGGTAATGTTGCCGGCATTGGATAAAATCATCACCACGCTCGTCCAGACGGCGCATCAATTATCCGGTACGGGGATGCTTGGGCGCACTCATGGCCAACCCGCCACGCCTACTACGGTTGGCAAGGAACTTGGTAACTTTGCCTACCGGTTGACGCGCGCCCGCGAACGGTTGGTCAATGTAGTCATTCTGGGGAAAATCAATGGTGCTGTGGGCAATTACAACGCCCATCTCGCGGCCTACCCCGATTTTGACTGGGAACAATTCGCGCGGACATTCGTGGAAAAACTAGGCCTTACATTCAACCCCTATACAACTCAGATCGAACCGCATGACGCAGTGGCTGAACTGTTTGATGCCTACGCTCGTATAAATACGATTTTGCTGGACCTTGACCGCGATATCTGGGGCTATATCGCCCTGGCTTATTTCAAGCAAAAAATCAGGGAAGGTGAGGTGGGCTCCTCGACAATGCCGCACAAAGTCAATCCCATAGATTTCGAAAACTCCGAAGGAAATCTCGGCATCGCAAATGCACTGCTACGTCATCTGAGCGAAAAACTACCCATATCCCGGTGGCAGCGGGATCTTACCGACTCCACTGTTCTTCGGAACATGGGTGTAGCACTGGGGCATGCTCTGCTGGCGTACGATTCCTGCAGCAAGGGATTGAGCAAACTTGAAATCAATACTGAACGCTTGGCTGAAGATCTCGAAAATGCCTGGGAAGTTCTAGCCGAGCCGATCCAGACAGTGATGCGCCGTTATGGTATATCGGACTCCTACGAGCAACTCAAAGAATTGACCCGCGGCAAGAGCGGAATTACCGAGCATGCGCTGCACGAATTTATCGATCGCCTTGCGCTCCCGGAAACCGAAAAAACACGGCTGCGGGAAATGACCCCCCACAGCTATCTCGGCAAAGCTGCCGCGCTGGCCCGAAGGATCTGAACGAATCCAGTCTTGGGCAGACATGCTGTAGGCTAACTTAGGCCAGACTCAGCCGCCTTAAGCTACACTCTATATTTACATTCTGCTTGTCCTGTTTCGGATTTTCCACGCTTCTACACGACGATTCGCGAGGGCGCTCGAAGGGATAGCCTGCGCGTTTTTTTGATCCTTGAAATTAGTGAAACCATCCCAACATGCTCTTGAATAAATCAGGAGAGCCAAAAATTAGGAGAGACTCATGACGGATAAAGATTCCCCTCAGGCAGATCAACCAGAACTGACCGCGGTCAACCAGGGCAACGCAACTCAAGCCGCCGGCGAAAGCAAGACCGAACCGCCGGTGGATACCATGCCCAGCCTGGAGCAGTTGCTTAAGCAAGCTGAGCTCCAGGCAGAGGAACATCGGGATGCGTGGCTACGCGCCAAGGCGGATGCGGAGAACATACGGAAACGGGCGCAGATCGACATTACCAATGCCCATAAATATGCGGTGGAGAATTTTGCCGTTGAGCTGCTGGCGGTGATGGACAGCCTGGAAGCGGCTCTGGCTGTGGAAAATGCGACGGTTGAGAATTTCAAAAGCGGAATGGAGTTGACGCGCAAGCAGCTTGCCACGGCTTTTGAGAAATTCAATATCAAGCTGATCGATCCGCAAGGCGAGAAATTTGATCCGCATCTGCATCAGGCCATATCAACGGTCGACTCCGATCTTGCGCCCAATACGGTGGTGCAGGTGATGCAGAAAGGCTACGTCTTGAATGACAGAGTTATTCGACCGGCGCTAGTGATTGTTTCCAAGGCCAGAGGAGCTTGAAATCTGCGCCTTGATCCCCATTTTTCGCAGAGGCGATATCTCGCGCACGCGAATATTCGATACTAACCACCAACAAGGATTAAATCATGGCAAAAATTATCGGTATTGACCTCGGTACCACCAACTCATGCGTGGCTGTCATGGAGAATGGCAAGCCCAAGGTGATAGAGAATTCCGAGGGCACTCGCACCACTCCTTCCATTGTTGCCTATACAGAGGATGGGGAAATTCTGGTAGGTGCGTCTGCCAAGCGTCAGGCGGTTACCAATCCGAAAAATACCTTATTCGCAGTAAAGCGTCTGATTGGCCGCCGTTTTAACGAGGAAATGGTGCAAAGGGACATCAAAATGGTGCCCTACCAGATCATCAAGGCTGATAACAATGACGCCTGGATAGAGGTGCGCGGGAAGAAGCTTGCCCCCCCGGAAGTTTCCGCTCAGGTATTGAAAAAAATGAAAAAGACCGCCGAGGATTATCTTGGCGAGCCGGTGACCGAAGCGGTCATTACCGTTCCGGCTTATTTTAATGATTCGCAACGCCAGGCGACCAAGGACGCCGGGCGCATCGCCGGCCTGGAAGTCAAACGCATCATCAACGAACCGACTGCAGCCGCCCTGGCATTCGGCATGGATAAAAAAGAAGGGGATCGCAAGATTGCGGTATATGACCTGGGTGGAGGCACCTTCGATATTTCCATTATCGAAATCGCGGAAGTGGAAGGCGAGCACCAGTTTGAAGTATTGGCCACTAATGGCGACACTTTCCTCGGTGGCGAGGACTTCGACTCGCGCGTCATCGAATACCTGGTGGATGAATTCAAAAAGGAGTCCGGCATAGACCTCAAGAAAGACATGCTTGCCTTGCAGCGGCTGAAAGACTCCGCGGAAAAAGCCAAAATCGAGCTTTCCTCCAGCCAGCAGACCGAAGTCAATTTGCCGTACATCACAGCGGATGCCTCCGGTCCCAAACATCTGGCAGTGAGAATTACCCGGGCCAAGCTTGAAAGCCTGGTGGAAGAGTTGATTGAACGGACGGTGGAACCCTGCCGTATCGCCATCAAGGACGCCGGCGTAAAGGTTTCGGATATTGATGACGTCATTCTGGTGGGTGGGCAGACCCGTATGCCCAAGGTGCAGGATAAAGTCAGGGAGATTTTCGGTAAGGAGCCGCGCAAGGATGTCAATCCGGATGAAGCGGTCGCGGTAGGCGCGGCTATTCAGGGCGGCGTGCTGCAGGGTGCGGTGAAGGACGTGCTGCTGCTGGATGTTACGCCGCTATCGCTGGGCATCGAAACACTCGGCGGTGTGATGACCAAGCTGATCCAGAAAAATACGACCATTCCAACCAAGGCGCAACAGGTGTTTTCAACGGCGGATGACAACCAGACTGCCGTGACCATCCATGTATTGCAAGGTGAGCGGGAAATGGCGTCCGGCAACAAGAGTTTGGGCCAGTTCAATCTGAGCGACATTCCGCCGGCGCCGCGAGGTCTGCCCCAAATCGAGGTCGCCTTCGATATTGATTCAAACGGCATACTGCACGTATCCGCCAAGGACAAGGCCACCGGCAAGGAAAACAAAATAAAGATTCAGGCGAGCTCTGGTTTGTCCGATGACGAAGTTCAGCGCATGGTGAAGGATGCCGAGGCTCATGCCGAGGAAGATCACAAGGTAATGGAGCTGGTCACTAGCCGCAATCAGTGCGATGCCATGATTCACTCCGTGAGAAAAACATTGAAAGAGCACGGCGATAAACTGAGCGGTGACGAAAAATCCAAAATAGAGGCCGCACTAAAGGATGCGGAAGAAGCGCTGAAATCCGATAGCAAGGATGTCATCGAGGCGAAGACTCAGGCGCTGGCCGAGGTTTCGCACAAACTGGCCGAGAAGATGTATTCGCAAGAGCAGACTCAGCAAGCCCAGCCAGGGGCAGAATCGGGATCCCATGCCGGAAGCGAAAAACCCGTTGAAGGCGAAGTTGTGGATGCGGAGTTCGAGGAAGTCAAGAACAAGAAATAAGCGTCATTAAAAACAAGAAAACCGGGCCAGGCGCAGAGATACCGTAGAAAGGAAATATTTCTGCCCATCCTGCGTCTTTGTCTGCGTCTCGGTGTTATCGGAAAAAGTATTTTGGCATCGAATAAGGAACCTCTGAACAAATCCTTCGCGGGCGCGACAGCGGCTTTGTGGGATGGGATGCGCGAAAGGCGACGAAGCGAATGCGACCGCGGAGGGCGGAGCAGTGTCTTCCGAAGGAAGATGCGACCCCGCAGCGGGATGCACGTCCCAGTCATCCATAAATGCGTTCGTCGCATCCCCTACGCGGGTCGATCCCGCTTCGCGGGTCTCTCGCCCTGCGCTTCGGGTCGCGACCGCGAAGGGCGGAGCAGTATCTTCCGAAGGAAGATGCGACCCCGCAGCGGGATGCACGCCTCATCAATCCACAGTTGCGGTCGTCGCGTCCCCGCCGCTGCCCGATCCCGCTTCGCGGGCCCCTCGTGCAACGCTCTGGGGTGCGCCTTCGCTAGAAGCCTGACAAAGCAAACCGCCCGCAAAGCTGTTGTCCCAATGGGTTGCGTTAAAATCGAGCGCGACCACGCAGGCTGGAACAGTGATCGTCCCGATTTTACCAGCAACGCGCTTCGCGAAGACTTATTCAGAGGTTCCTAGATGTCCCTGATAATCGGCTTAACCGGGGGAATCGGCAGCGGTAAAACTTCTGTTGCAACGTTTTTTGCAGAGTTAGGCGTCGATGTTGTGGATACCGACGCTATTGCACACGAGCTTACCCAACCGCAGGGCGTTGCAATTACCGCCATTCGGCAAGTTTTTGGGGAAAAATACATAACGGATGAGGGTGCTCTTGATCGGAAAGAAATGCTGCACCTCGTATTTTGCGATGACAATTCCCGTCGAAAGCTTGAGGCAATCCTTCATCCGCTCATTCGGACTGAAGTGGTTCGCCGTATTGCTCTTTTTTGCGGTCCCTACGGAATGATCGTCGTCCCGCTGCTGCTCGAAACCAGGAGCTACAGCAACATAGTTCATCGCGTGCTCGTTGTCGATTCGACAGAAAATGCCCAGCTTGCCCGCACGATGGCCCGCACCGGCCTTGACGAGCATACTGTGCGCGGCATCATGGCAGCCCAGCTTTCCCGCGCTGAGCGGCTACAGCAAGCCGACGATGTGATCGTTAATGATTCGGACGTGCCTCATCTAAAACGGCAGGTAGATGCTCTGCACAATAAATATCTTGCCTTGGCAAACCAGAACCGATATTTGAACTGATATTTGCCCATACTCCACTTTTATATGGCCCAATTTGAATTGTAAAATTCTGTTTTATAGGGCAATATCACAACTCCTGCCCGTTCCAGCCGCATAATTGCCCATCGCCGTGATTCGCTACGAACACCCTCTTAACGAGCGCATCCGCACTTTGCTGAGGCTTGAGGATCTGTTTAACAGGGTAGCTTTTTTTTCCTCAAGGCAAGAGGCTTTCGAGCATCACACTGCGCTCGTCACATTATTTGAAATTCTCGACGTAACAGGCCGGGCCGATATGAAGTCGGACCTGTTGCAGGAACTGGAGCGCCAGAAGCAGGCGCTGGAGGTGCTGCGCAGGAATCCCGAGATCTCGGAAGGTATGCTGAATCAGGTGTTGAGTGAAATCCAGGCAGCATCGCAAAACCTGCTGAACATGGCCGGCAAAATCGGCGAACACATGCGCGAGAATGAATGGCTGATGGGCATCAAGCAACGCGCAGGCATACCGGGAGGCGCATGCGAGTTCGATCTGCCTTCTTATCACTACTGGCTCCATCTTGATGCTGCATCGCGTCGCAGCGATCTCAACGAATGGTTTGCCCCGCTCTTGCCAATTGAGGAAGGTTTTAGAATTGTCCTGAATCTATTGCGAAACAGTGGTAAAACTTTCCGGCATACGGCTCATCGCGGTGTTTTTCAGCAGATGGGGTCGGGGCGGGCCGCGCACATGCTGTGCCTGAAGGTGGAAGAGAGTCTTCCCTGCGTTCCTGAAATCAGCGCCAACAAATATGCGTTGAACATCCGCTTCGTCATCTCCAGCGCGAAGCAAAAGCCCAAGATATATGAAGAAGATGTAGAGTTTGAGCTGACTTTCTGCAATCTTTAGATTTAGTTTCTCATAGCGTTTCTGGATAACTCAAACTGGGTCGACGATGGATCCAGAGTTCCTGGTTGAGCGTCAATGATTGTTTAATGATCATTCATCTGGCCTCACTTCAGCCACTATTTACTCCCCCTCTCCCACTAGTGGGAGAGGCGCGGGAGAGACCTTAGCGCGTGACGTGCTGGCTTGCCCGTCCGGGAACCCCATCAATTCCTCTCTCCCATTTATGGGAGAGAGGCTAGGGGAGAGGGCAAGCCAAAGCCAGTTTTAGTCACTTAGCTTACAGTGAGCATCCAGCTAGAGTAGCAAAAACAATGTGTTAGGTGAGGTTCCCGGGTAGGGATGTGTAAAGGTTTAACTTGCACAGGCGTATTAAGCCATTTAAACCATTACACATCTTATCCGGCAGATGGAATGCTGAAAGGGGACAATTCTTACTTGTTCACCGCTTCTTTAGCGGAATTCTACCTTTTACCATGCGTACTATCATTATTTGTAGTCATATCTATTTATTTGAACCAATCACCGCGCGAATAACTGACAACGAATTTATGTTTAGGCTAGGCAGCCCCGCTTAGGTGTATATGCCAGGTATTTTCATCAGCTATCGTCGGGACGACAGCGCTGCTTCTGCGGGGCGGCTGTATGATCACTTAGCTCATCACTTTGGCAAAGAACAGGTATTCCGTGATCTGGATGCCATTGCGCCTGGTGCTGAATTCACGCAGGTCATTGAAGAGCGGCTCTCCCAATGTGGCGTTTTTGTTGCCGTCATCGGCAAAAACTGGGTCAGCGCAAAAAATTTGGAAGGGCAACGCAGACTCGACGATCCGCGCGACCTTGTCAGGACCGAGGTTCGCGAAGCACTCAATCAGAAGAAGCTGGTTATACCTGCCCTCATAGGGGGTGCGGAAGTCCCTAAGCCCGAGCAACTGCCTGATGACATTGCCGCACTGGCTGGGCGAAACGCCATCGAGATCAGCGAAGCCAGATTTGACTACGATTGCGGACGTGTGATCGAGGCAATAGAAAAGGCGGGGTTATCGGCCAAGTCACACAGTAATTCTCCATCTCCTCAGCCGCAGGGCTTTTGGAATCGAATCAGCGCCAAAGCCAATCAGCGCACCCTGAAGTTCATCGGTAGCGGCATCGCCGTCCTGGTTGGTACGGCATGGGCGCTTTTCACCTATTTTTCCGATAAAGCCGCCGCGCCAGCCCCTGGCGTCGCTGTCACCGCAACGCGCGGAGGTATCGCTGCCGGGGGCGATGTAACCATCAAGGCTGGGCGCGACATAAAGATCGGTTTATCTCCGGTCGAATTCGAGGAATGGCGCCGCAAGCTCAAGGACGAAGCGAGTGCGGAACTGCGCAGCGAATTCGCGAAGGCACAACAAGCGGACCGGGAAAAAATCGCGGCGCTTGAGCTCAAGATTGAAAAAGCCGAGGCCGATCTGCGATCTCCCCAGCAAGCGGTCGAGAAGTACAACGCGACCCTCATCAAGGCCGACGAGCGCTTGCAAGCAATCATGCCAAACGTTCCGCAAGCGGATCTC
>DATJHX010000162.1:0-9183 GCA_035493655.1 Nitrosospira sp. | reverse complement strand
GCTTCTCAAAGATAGCGGGGAAGAATTCGATGCGATCAATTATTATGAAACTCCTCTGACTGCCGAGCGACTGCGCGAACTGATCGGCAAGTTGGAAATCCCTGCAAGGGCTCTGCTGCGCAGCGATGAGCCTCTGTTCCGCACCCTGAAGCTCGCCGAGCGGCAGCTTTCCGACGATGAGTTGATCGGGATAATGGTGGAAAACCCCGACCTGATCCAGCGACCCATTGTCGTGCGTGGCGACCAGGCGGTGTTATGCCGGCCTCCGGAGAATGTCACGAAACTATTATAAAGCACGAGCCCTTCTGAACAGGGATCAAGGGTTACGCATTTGTTCACGGATTATCTAATGATGAGATAATGGTATAAAGAAGCTTTGGAGCAGTCTCAGGAACAGGTTCTGCGAGCGCAATAGCTTTCGCTGTGAAGAGTTATCCCGAAAAGTTATACCGGGAATTATTTCAAAAGATTTGGAAAATGACATTGATAAACAGCATTTCAGCGAGGGCAACCGTAATCACGAGGACTGCGGCCCGGCTGGCGGCTTCGCTCGTTTTTACGGTCCTGCTGGGAATATCCACCGGTGGGGCCCAGGCAGAGTGCTCCGGGTGCCTGTGCCCGGGCAATCCTTGTAAATTGTGCCCGTTGCCGCCTGTTAAAAACAATTCTCCCGTTTCGGACGAATCCGACGCCTGCAAAAAAATTCAGGAAAAAGTGCCGCCGGTTTCAAAAAACACGGAGCCGAATGAGCGTTACGCGAGCTTGAACAAGTCAATCATGGAATGCGTCAGAAATGGTGGAGATGTGCTGATGAATTCCCGCCGCAGCCAGGAATTCCCTTCCAAGCATTATTGCAAGCCCTCTATTTCTGCGAACACAGCCAATACGAAGCAGGCACCGGATCCTTCCAGGAAAAATCAGGATAAAAAATGAGTGCTCGCGCGGAGGCAAGGCAGGAAAGCGGAACTGACTCCACCTCTGCGTCATGGCTGCGCCGCAATCCCAGTTCCTTCCTGAAATTGATTCTGCTCGGTTTTGCATTGGTGGGTTTGCCTTTGATCATCGCACTGATCAACAGCGCTCTTTCCATAGATCGTTTGGCGGATCATAGCCGCAAAGCGGTGTATCAGGCAGCCCAGATTGCACACAGCAGCCGCGCTCTGGCTGACGAAATTGCCGCCATGGAACGGGCCGTACGGCAAACACATATTCTGGGTGACAGTTCGTTGCTGCAGGGGTACTTCCGGGCTCATCATAAATTCGAAACCACTGCCGAAGCCCTTCTGGAGCTCTCGCTCCACGAGGAACAGAAAGAGTTATTAATCAAGATTCAAGCTCTGGAAACTTCCATTTTTCAGAAATTGTCCATCATACGGCAATCACCTGAAGAACTGCGCGACCTGATTGGTAACTTTGCAACGCTGCGGGATTCAGCCCGAACATTTTCCACTCTCGGTTATACGCTGATTGAGCGCGAGGTGGGCGAAATGCAGGATATGGCAGGCTACGCCCGCTTTACCGTCGGTTGGCAGCTTCTCGCCCTGATCCCGTTTGCCATTTTGCTGGCATTCATGTTCTCGCTGCGGATTGCGCGTCCAATTCAACAAATTGATGAGGCCATTCGCAACATGGGGCAGGGTAAACTGTCAAAAGCCATACGCGTGGATGGGCCTCAGGATCTGGTGTATTTCGGCGAGCGCCTTGATTGGATGCGCCGGCGCTTGCTGAAACTTGAAGAACAGAAAACGCGATTCCTGCAGCATGTTTCTCATGAGCTCAAGACACCGCTTACTGCAATGCGCGAGGGTGCGGACTTACTTGTGGAAGGCGTGACAGGCGAGTTAAGCGAAGGGCAGCAGCGGATCGCGCAGATTCTTCATAGTAACAGCGTGCAACTGCAGAGGCGGATCGAAGATCTGCTGAGCTATAGCGCGCTTCAGACTGAGAAAGCCGCACTCGTAAAGTATAAGACGAATTTTGGAGCCATACTGGAGGCTGTACTACAGGATCAGAACCTGGCGATAATGAACAAAGGCTTGAGAATTGAGCTCTCCTGTGCGGAGCTGATGATTGATTGCGATGAACAAAAAATAAAAACGATCTTGGATAATCTGTTATCGAATGCGGTGAAATTCTCTCCCCAGCGCGGCTGTATCAGCATTCGGGCGAGCAAGACGGAAGAAACTATCGAGCTGCATGTCCTGGATACGGGGGCAGGCATCGATGAAGTGGACCGCGACAAGGTGTTCGAGCCTTTTTATCAGGGCCGGCGGACGCTTGATAGCCCTATCCGGGGAACGGGGTTAGGGCTGTCCATCGCCCGCGAGTATGCCCTGGCGCATGGCGGCAATATCGAGCTGATACCGCAGGCCGATAGCGGCGCTCATTTCCGCCTCAGCCTGCCGATTCATGATCCGGAAGGTTCTTCATGAGGCGCATGCGTGGGGCAGTGCAAGGTCATGCTCTACGAATCTTTTCCGTGGCAATTCTGGCGCTCCTGGTGGGTTGTGTGGCCGTTCCGGAAAATCAGCCAGCTCCCTGCCCGCCGCCTTCGGAAGTGGTTGTGACCGGTCAAATGGATGACATGATGCAGTATTATGATTCTTTAAGAAAGCAATCCTCATCCGAGCTTGCCAAAATATATGACCGGGTAAAACAGAATTTCGGACAGAACAAAAGCGATGCGAACAGGATCAGGCTGGCATTGCTGCTCACCCTGCCAAATACGTCTTTCCGTGATGTTTCCGCAGCGCTTCACTTGCTCAATGATTGGCCACGGGACTCGAAGCATGCAAATAATTTGCAGAGTTTCAGGAATTTGCTGGCGGCGCTTCTGGCTGAGCAACAGCGCTTAAGCAATAACCTGGAGGAGGCCTCTCAAAAACTGAAAGAGGAGCAAAAGCGCGCAGACACGCTGCAGCATCAGATCGATGCCATAAAAAGTATGGAAAAGAACCTCATTCTAATTGAACCATAAATAACTACCACCCAACGAAATCATGCCCGATTCCAGTCAAAAAATCCTGATTGTCGATGACGATGCCGATCTGCTCGAACTACTCTCGATCCGGCTGACCGCAGCAGGTTACAAGGTCGAGGCCGTACAAAGCGCTGAGGCAGCGCTGAATTACCTGGACGTGTCACGCCCCCAGCTTGTGATAAGTGACATGCAGATGAGCGGCATGGACGGGATGGCGTTATTCGAACATATCCACCGCAACCTGCCCACCTTGCCGGTGATCATTCTGACAGCGCACGGCACGATACCCGATGCAGTCACGGCGGTTCAGCGAGGCGTGTTCGGTTATCTGGCCAAGCCCTTCGATAGCAAGACACTGCTCGCCAATATCAGCCAGGCCCTAAGGTTCGTGCCCGGCGGGGTACCGCAGAACGAGGTGTCACAGGCTTCCTGGCGCAGAAATATTATTACTCAAAGCGCGGTCATGGAAGATATTCTCACCAAAGCCGGGCTTGTCGCCGAAGGCGATGCGAGCGTACTCATCTATGGTGAAAGCGGTGTAGGAAAGGAATTATTTGCTCATGCCATCCATGAAGCGTCCAAGCGCCGCCATAACCCCTTCGTCGCGATAAATTGCGCCGCAATTCCGGAGCAATTACTGGAATCCGAGCTATTCGGACATGTCAAGGGCGCTTTTACCGGTGCAGTGCGGGACCACAAAGGACTTTTTCAGTTGGCTGAGAGTGGAACACTGTTTCTCGACGAAATCGGCGACATGCCGGTCCTGCTCCAAGTCAAGCTATTACGCGTTCTCCAGGAGAGGAAAGTTCGCCCGGTCGGTTCTACGCAGGCGATTCCCATAGATGTCCGCATTATTTCCGCTACACACCGCGATCTCAAGGCTGAAATCGCAGCAGGCGGCTTTCGCGAAGACCTTTACTACAGACTCGACGTTGTGGCATTGACGATCCCGGTGTTATCACAGAGGCGGGAGGATATCCCCTTGCTGACAAATTATTTCCTCAGTATGTTCGCGGAAAAATACCAGAAAAATATCAATGGATTTTCCCCCGAAGCGATGGAAATGCTGCTAAGTTCCTCCTGGCCAGGCAATGTGCGGCAACTAATGAACGTCGTGGAGCGCTGCGTGGTCTTGAGTACAACTCCGCTGGTTTCGTCTGTGCTGGTATATGACGCGATGCATCGGGAAGAGGAACAACTCGTTTCCTTTGAAGAAGCCCGCAAGAGCTTTGAAAGAGATTATCTGGTGCGGGTGCTGAAGATTTCGGGCGGCAACGTCACGCAGGCTGCCCGCCTGGCGAAGCGCAATCGCACGGAATTTTATAAGCTGCTTCAGAGGTATCAGCTCGATCCCTCCGTTTTTAAGCAACCACACGGCTGATCTTCGCGTTATCAGACGGGGCGTCAGCTAATGCCAGCGATGGGATTTCGCTCGTCTTCGACAAATTTGACGCCCTTCTTCACAATAAAGCCCAGCTCCGACCACCAGCGCACCATATCGGCGTAATCCTGTATGCCTCGGGAAAATGGCTGAATTTCGCCCGAGGGAGTTACGACATCGACCGGACGTTGAGCAGGCCACCACAGTTCGCCGCAGGCGAAAAAGTCAGCCTGCCACGGGACTGCCATGCGCTCGGTCAGAAAGCCGGCAGGAAGAGTCTGTTTGATCCGAAATGGCGCTTGATACGTGGCGGCCTGCGCGATCACATACGTTACCTCGATGCCGGGAAAAAATGGCGCACCAATGCATCCTTCCAGCGCTGCTCGCGTCAGTGCATCGGGCCTTTGCTCCAAGGGTAGCTTTTCGAACGGAACAGGTATCGGTTCCCCAGTCCAGTCAGCATGGAAGTCTCCGCGCGACCATTTTTCCATCATTGTGTACTGGTACTCCGTCAGCGCGGTGTATTCGCCTCGCTCAGGATTGTCCGGGTCCAGCCCGCTGTTCACTTTCGGCATGGCTGGCGGGAGCTGAGGCGGGGGTGTGTTGGGGTCGACGTGAGTATTCGGTTTCATAAGCCATTTAAATACGCCTTCACGGGATGACTTGGCTTCCTCGGAATTATCCGCAAGCTTGCTCAACCGTCCCGGGCTGAGGAAATTACCGCCTGCGCCGTGATAGCGGTTTTTCTGCTCGACCACCCAGCTAATCATCACCGCCCGCTTCAGTATCGGGTAGATATCCTGCGTGAACGATGGAACAGCCTTTATCAGGCGCGGAGAGAAGTTCCTCACTGCAACATTCACCGCCTGGTCATACCATGTGGTGACATTTTCGATCGCTGGGGCATAGGATGGCGGAGTAACGGCTACCCATGCGCCGCCTTCGGCAGTTGCAGCCGCTTCGCCCTCGACCTCTACGGTAGCATTAACGGGACCATCGGATACGCCATCGTACCAGCCATCGTTGTTGGCAAAACTGTCGAGGCCCCTGCCGATGGGGGAACCTGATTTGCCGGGGCCGCCAACGACGATCAGGCGTCCTTGTGCATCGGTCAGCATTCGGCCCAGTGCGACCTTTGCACTCCCCTCAATGTTACCGTTCTTGATAAAGTTGATTTCCCCATTCAGAGGAACAGCGCTTTTATTCTTCCCGGATATTGATCGCGATGTGGCGTCGATAATCAATCCGGCCCTGTCGTACCCGGCGTTCCTTGGCGGAGCAGAAGGGCCGCCTGGTGGAAACTGTCCGCCTGCTGCTTTTCTATTGACGAGGTGCACGCGCCAGGTAATTTTCGTTTTCTCATCCAGAAGCACCTCATTCTCAAATGCTTCCTTTCCAAATTCATCACGATTAAATTTATAAACCCGGAATCGCACGCCCTGCGGTTTTATTTTTCCCTTCGTTTGCTCATCCTGAGAAGCATCACGATAAGGTCCTTCGGGAACAATTCCGGGCGCCTCCGGGCCAAGAAAATACTCTGTCTCACTGTTTCCTATCCGTGCGATCCCTATCGCAGGGTAAATCCGGTAGATCGTTTTCATCCGACTCCCTTTCTCCTCGTTGTGTCCGTTTAAATATAGCAAAAACTTCTGCCTTCACCTGGCTTTACATTTTGTTCCACTGAGCGGCACCGAAGGGAAGTGCACGATGCAACCGGGTACGCAATCCGCCACGAATAAAACCTTTCGCAATGGTTGACGGCTATGTTGGAAATCGCACGGAACCAATACCGTTTTTTCATATATTTGTACTCTCTTTTCCCCGTGATAGAGGATTGCAGATCATGACTGACTCCGCGCTTCTTAAAACGACAGCAGTCCGCATTCCGTCGGGTCGGGTGTTTTTAAATGCTGACCTGGCAATACCCGCGGAGGCGAAGGTTGTCGTCGCGTTCGCTCACGGCAGCGGCAGCGGTCGACATAGCCCCCGCAACCGCTATGTGGCGCAAACGCTGAACGGATATAAATTCGCGACGCTGCTTGCCGACCTCCTCACAGAAGAAGAAGAGATCATCGATATGCGAACGCGTCACTTGCGGTTCGATATACCAATGCTGGCGGACAGGCTGATCGATATTGCCGCATGGCTGCAACGTGAACCGCAAACAAAACACCTGAAAATAGGGTGGTTTGGGGCGAGTACAGGCGCGGGCGCCGCATTGATCGCTGCGGCGCGCCGTCCGGAAAACATCATGGCTGTGGTTTCGCGAGGAGGGCGACCTGATCTGGCAGGGGATGACTTGTCAAAAGTTATTGCGCCTGTGCTCCTTATTGTCGGAGAGAACGACCCTCAGGTCATTGATCTGAATGAATGGGCTCTTTCCCGCCTCAACGCCCAGTCAAAG
This sequence comes from Nitrosospira sp., assembly GCA_035493655.1. Taxonomy (GTDB): domain Bacteria; phylum Pseudomonadota; class Gammaproteobacteria; order Burkholderiales; family Nitrosomonadaceae; genus Nitrosospira. The sequence goes on along the minus strand of DATJHX010000162.1, from coordinate 2,418 downwards.
CTGGAAATTGTGCCGGGCGCGACACACTTATTCGAAGAGCCCGGTACCCTGGAATCGGCTGCGCTCCTGGCGGCCACCTGGTTCCAGGATCACGCCGGCTCATGACCGAGGCACTCGCCAGAAAAGCCACCCCTGAAAGGCTAGTCATAAAGCCTGTTAAAAAAACGTACACACGGTGGGAAACCGGAATGTAATTCCTAAAACCTTGAAACCAATTCAGACGAAGCAAGTAGGAGATTCCTGAGATGCCCAATCTTTATTCCGATCACCAGATTGTTCACGTGCTGGAAAGCCATGCGCAGCCGATGCGGGGAACGGCCAGCGATTACGATTCCTTGATAGAGGCCACCCGCGGGAAGAAATTCGTTCTGCTCGGTGAAGCCAGCCACGGCACGGCCGAGTTCTATCGGATTCGCGCAGAAATTACCCAACGCCTTATTGAAGAAGAAGGTTTCGACGCCGTCGCTGTTGAGGCCGACTGGCCCGATGCCTACAGGGTCAATCGATTTGTCTCGCGCGTTTCAGATGACACGGACGCTAATGAAGCGCTATCGGATTTTGAAAGGTTTCCCACATGGATGTGGCGTAATGCAGAAGTCCTTGCCTTTGTTGAATGGCTGCGTGATTACAATGAAAAGAACAGGACCCGCAAAGGGATCAATGAATCTGCCGGGTTCTACGGTCTCGACTTATACAGTATGACGTCATCCATCGAGGCGGTGCTTGCGTATCTTGACAAGATCGACCCGGCGGAAGCCAAGGCCGCGCGGGGGCGCTATGCCTGTTTTGGGCAGTTTATCAACGATCCACAGGCTTATGGCTACGCCATTGCCTCGGGCAGATGGGATTCCTGCGAGAACGAAGTTCTCGCGCAGATCGTACAACTCCAAAGGAAGGCGCGCCTGTATATTGAAAGGGATGGCGCCTTTGCCGGCAACGAATATTTTTCTGCGCAGCAGAATGCTGAACTGGTGAAGAATGCCGAGGAATATTATCGAGCCATGTTTAGAGGACGTCCTAACACATGGAATTTGCGGGACCGCCACATGTTCGAAACGTTGGAAAAGCTGGCCGATCATCTGGAAGTATGGCTGGGGCGTGAAGCCCGAATCGCTGTCTGGGCCCACAATTCTCACCTGGGCAATGCGGCCGCTACCGAGATGGGGCAGCGCGGGGAACTCAATATCGGCCAACTGGTCCGCGAGCACTACGGTGACAAGGCGCTTCATGTCGGTTTTTCGACCAGCCGTGGCAGAGTCACTGCTGCCTCGGACTGGGATGGGCCGTCGGAAACCAAGACTGTGCGGGAGCCGTTGCCAGGCAGTTATGAAGAAATTTTTTCGCGCCTCGAAAAAAAACGTTTCTATCTGGATCTGCGTGGAGCAGGCGAACCAGCCCGCATGCTTAACGACAGAAGGCTCCAGCGGGCCATTGGGGTCATCTATCGTCCTGAAACCGAACGCATGAGTCATTACTTCTACACATCTCTTCCACAGCAATTCGACTTCATGATTCACATCGATGAAACGGAAGCCCTGAGGCCGCTACCAACATTCATGCATAAGAGGCCGGGTGAAATGGATGAGACTTATCCTTCCGGACTATAGAAATAGAACGTCTACAATCCCCCAGGTCGGGGCTGGGGGAGAGCCCACAGTGTTCCGCCTGGGGTCCGACACGCTCTAACCAATACACATACGAAGCGGTGCTTCCGCGTGTCGCCGCTTGAGCTTTCTACCCTGAGCTTGATCGCTTGATGGCTGCTAAGGCTTGCCTGCTTGATCAACTCTTTCCTGCACCTCCTCCCGTTGATGCTATTGGCGTTAATGCCCTTCAATTCTTGCTTTTTGAAAAAAGTGATCTACTTTAATTGAAGGGGTCTCGTTATTAATGCGAAGAAGTCGTGAATATCAATGCCCTCTGGGCCCATTCAGGAGATACTGATGAAAAATACGAAGAAAAATCATCAAGGCAACCAAATTGAACAATCATCCCGCAGAGCCTTCCGGATATTGCCGATGGTGGCCGCCATGGCAGCATCCGGCATCATTCAGCCGGCGTTTGCGGTTGATCACACCTGGTTTGGCGGGACGGGAGACTGGGGGCTCAATACGAATTGGTCGCCTGCCAGCCTGCCAGGCGCCAGCGATAAAGCTATCATCAACAGCGGCAACGCGACCTTATCGTTCAATAGCGGTGTTGCTGCCCTGGATTTCTTCGGCGGAAGCCTTCTGGGTGCTGGAAATCTAGGGATCAGCGGCTTGACCTCCTTCACCAGGGGACAGATAGGAGGTGACGGAGGCAATGTCATTGCCAATGGCGGGTTGAACATCTCTGGTGCCGGCGCCAAAACGCTTGGACACTCCGGCGGTTCAGGATCGAGCGGCATCATCAACAATGGTGCGGGCACATGGAGCG
>DATJHX010000161.1:0-4312 GCA_035493655.1 Nitrosospira sp. | reverse complement strand
TCAAGCCTCCGGATCAGATCTGTTGGAGTTGCTGATTATTTTTCCACTTGGCAGGCCATGAAGGATTTCACAGCCTCTCGTACGGACAGCACTTATGATGAAGTCTGGTTAGTGGAGCATCCGCCGGTTTATACCCAGGGTGTCGCCTGTAAGCCGGAGCATTTGCTGTATAACAACGGAATTCCAGTGATCCGAACGGACCGCGGCGGACAGATTACATACCACGGTCCGGGGCAAATTGTCGCCTATCTGCTGCTGGATATGCGCCGCCTGAAATTGGGCGTGCGCGAACTGGTCAGAAAAATGGAAGGCGCCGTGATAGACTTGCTTCGAGATTACGACGTTCCTGCGGAGGGCCGCGCGGATGCTCCCGGAGTGTATGTAGGTGATGCAAAAATCGCCGCATTGGGGCTGAAAATAAAAAACGGCTGTTGTTACCACGGGCTGGCTCTTAACGTAGATATGGACCTGGCGCCGTTTGCCGCGATAAACCCGTGCGGATATCCAGGGCTGCGAGTAACCCAAACCAGGGATCTCGGAATAGCCGATGGGCTGGAGGCATTAAGCGTCAATCTGTGCGAAAAATTAAAAGCAAGACTTTTCAATACTTCCAGCCTGATTGCTGAGTCTTCATGAGTTTTTTATTGAGCTCGTCATCGCTCTTCACTCACCACGTTAACAGGCCCTAGTTCATATTACTGGAAAGAACTTCATCCTTGTCATGACAGACGAAACTCCCCAAACTGAAACCCGCCAGAAAGGCGCCGCAAAGACCGCGCGCAATCCGGTAAAAATTGCGCCGCAAACTCCTGGCGAACTCCTGCGCAAACCTTCATGGATCCGCGTGCGCTCATCCAACAGCCAGGAGTTTTATGAGGTGAAGCGGATTCTGCGGGAACAGAAGCTGCATACGGTATGTGAGGAAGCCTCATGCCCGAACATTGGCGAATGCTTCGGCAAGGGCACAGCCACTTTCATGATTCTGGGAGACCTCTGCACGCGCCGCTGTCCATTCTGCGACGTGGCGCATGGCAAGCCCTCACATCCTGATCCCGACGAACCATTGCACCTCGCGCAATCCATTGCGGCAATGAAGCTGAAGTACGTGGTTATTACCAGCGTTGACCGCGACGATTTACGTGACGGCGGCGCTCAGCATTTCGTGGAGTGCATCCATCAGGTTCGGGCCTATTCGCCGCGGACAAAAATTGAAATTCTCGTGCCGGATTTTCGGGGAAGACTGGAAGTCGCATTGGAAAAGTTGTTCGCGTGTCCTCCTGACGTGTTGAACCATAATCTGGAAACTGTCCCGCGCCTCTACCGGCAATGCCGTCCAGGCGCGGATTATGTCCATTCGCTCAAATTACTGAAGGATTTTAAGGCTCGTTTTCCGGAAATCCCTACCAAATCGGGCTTGATGCTGGGTTTGGGAGAAACCGATGAGGAAATCCTTGGCGTGATGCGGGATTTGCGTGAACACGATGTCGAGATGCTGACGATCGGGCAATATCTACAACCCAGCATTGGCCATTTACCGGTAATGCGCTATGTGCCGCCTGAAGGGTTCAAGGAGTTCGAACGCGCCGCATTCGAAATGGGCTTTAGTCACGCTGCCTGCGGTCCGATGGTTCGCTCCAGCTATCACGCTGACCAGCAGGCGCACGAGGCAGGCGTAACGTAGCGGCTGACGCCTGGCTACCCATCTATCCAGATAAACATGTTTGGCGCGCAGCAACGTGCGGATACTGCGGAATGCCTGCCGTGCTTATAACCACTCCAGTCATGGTAGCCGTATATCCTGGTACCATCATCACGCCTGGAGAAGTCTCCAGCGGCTTTGGCGTAAGCATCCCGAGAAGAATCAACTGTAAGAGGCGCTCAGGAGGATTTTCCAATGCGAATGATCACCGTTCTACTTGCTTTGCTTCTCGTTTGCCCGGCCGTTTTTGCCGCTGATTCAGGTGCCCTTTCCGATGAGGAGGTATCCAGCGGCCTGAAGCAGGCGCTCGCTCAAAGCGCTGGCGTAGCGGCGGACAAGCTGGGGACTGCCAATGGCTTTCTTGATAATCCCAAGGTCAGGATCCCATTGCCCGGAGCGCTGCAAAAGGCGGAGGGCGTCATGCGCACTCTGGGGGCGGGCAAATATGCGGATAATCTCATTACAGCGATGAATCGCGCAGCGGAAATGGCCGTCGCCGAAGGCAAGCCGTTGCTATTGGAAGCGGTGGAAAAAATGCCGGTCGAAGATGCGGCTAAAATCATTGGCAGCGCTAACGATGCAGCAACTCAATATTTCCGCAATACGACGTCCGAAGCACTGGCTGAGAAGTTTTTACCTATTGTAAAAAACGCTACCGATCAGGCAAACCTGTTAAAGAAATACAAGGAATTTGCGAACAAGGGGGTGAAATTCGGCTTGATTGCCGATAAACATGCCAACATCGAGAATTATGTTACTCAAAAAACGCTGGAGGGGCTTTATCTGGTAATGGCGGAGGAGGAACAGACCATTCGGAGTAATCCGATGGGCCAGACCAATCAGTTGCTGCGGACTGTATTTGGAACGCTCAAACAGAACCGGTAATGCATCAAGCTATGCATACTGAAGCGGTGGAATGTTGCCTGTAATAGGTAAAGTTCTCAGTGAAGCCGTGGTTATCGGTTGGGATAGAGTGAAAAGCTATGGCCGAGCCTTACCTAATTGCCTGCGCCCCTTAGTCTTCCAGGTGGACTGCTGAGTTGCTCCCAAGCCACTTCAGTTCCCTTGCTCCCATTGACAGACGCCAAGGCCTTGACATTCACAAATTTACTGAAGATCTCATCGAGCTTGGCCTCATATAGGTCTGGCCGCGGGTTTTTCCGGTATTCGTCCGCAAGGTCGAGCACTGCCATGTTAAAGGCCTCATCCGCCGGATTAATAGACAGGGTGACTGATCCTCGAGTAGCAAATATGTTATCCCAGCGTGCACGGACATTTTCCCAGAACCTGGCGGTGTCCTTCCAATACGCGCGCGCAGGTTCAAAGTCGAATCCTCCAATGCGACGATAGTCGTTGAAGCCGAACTCGCGAACCAATACCTTGTCTTTGCCTTCTTTCGTGCGTATGACTTTTGTGTTGTCCTGTTCGTGAGTCCAACCCCGAGGCGTGATCGTGTGCCGGTTCTCTACGTTGATTAGCTGGTAATCGCTGCGCTTGGTGTACTCCCGCCGTGGCAAGGGACGCCAGTTGCGCTCCGAAGTCCAGGTTGATACTCCGTAGCGGTGATTCCACTTGCCATTCCCGGAGTAACGCGGTGCATCATTGACTTCATAAACAAATTGTGTCCATGTGCCGGGTATGTCAGCAGGATTGCGTTCCTGCTGCTCAAAGTGCTGATTGCCTGTATAAACCCAGCGAGTTGGCGATTCATATACCCACTCCTGGCGCCAGTGCTTGGTGACCATACTGCCCATGACCAGGATGTGCTGTAGCGATATCCGCCGGCCGGTATCTTCCACCAGTACGACCAATTCAAAGCCCATGCTGCGCTTCGGGTTTTTACGCTCATAGCCAGGCATCAATACCACAGTTTCATCGAATTTAAACTGGACTTCATATCCACCCAGCATGGCGAGAATCGCCTGCCGGTCGCAATCAAACGGATTTTCGCCGGCGGTACACTCGGAAACCGGACGCTCAACAGTTGGATAATCCGACGAGATGGATTTAGCGGATGAAGCCGGATTCATGACCTGGGGCTTGTTTGCACATGCGGCGAGCAGCGCTAGCGTGAATAATGCAGCTATTGAAGGTAGGCGTTTCATGATATTGATTGTACTTATAAACCCCATCAGGACGCAAACGGGATGCTGCAATGAACCGTAGCAGCCGGGAATTATGCGAAATTTATCCCGAATTTTTATCTCGCGGGTGAGGTGGGTGAGGTGGGTAAAGTGGATAAAGGGATAGGGGATATAGGCACGCTGGTCCCTTCCGGCAATTCCTCCGCAAGCCATCCAATAAGCGAGCCGATGAGGTTGTCGCTGGCTTTGGTCAGTGCGCGCACCCCACCCGGCGCGTTAGGTGCTAGTGACGGTTGTTCGATACTGAAGTTTCGCTGGCTCAATAATAGACGCGTGCCGCGATCGATGAGGCTTGCGCGTAATTTGATCACAGCACGGCTACTGTCAGTGGTATCGAATATCTGGCTGAACTCTTCAAGCTCCAGGCGCAATATATAGTTTGTTCTCGCACCCTCGGCAGCGCTTATCACGCCGGCATCGTTGACCATGGCAATGCGGCTTCTGATTCGCTGCGTGAGCAATATTGCCG
>DATJHX010000160.1:0-5338 GCA_035493655.1 Nitrosospira sp. | reverse complement strand
ATCAAAGAATCCCTCGATTTTTTCGTTGACTGCACCAATTGCCTGCGCTTGTCCAAGCTGATTCACCGACCCGGTCACTGCGAGCGATTGCTTGATCGGTACGTTGGCAAGGTTGGAAAGCAGCGCGCACAATTCCGCCATAGAGGCGCTATCGCCTTCCACCATGCCATATGATTGCTCAAATACCAGGCTGGCGGAAAGTGCCAGTGGCTGGTTTCTAGCGTAACGCGCTGCCAGAAAAGAGGAAAGAATCAGTACGCCTTTGGAATGAACTGCACCGGAGAGCTTCACCTCACGTTCGATATTGACGAGCTGTCCTTCACCGAATCGGCTGGTGGCTGTAATACGGGTCGGCTGGGCAAAGGCAAAATCTCCCAGCACAATCACAGACAGACCGTTGACCTGTCCCACAACCCCGCCTTGCGTGTCTATCATCAGGAAGCCTCGCAGGATAGCCTCATGCAGGCGATCTCTGACACGATCCTGCCGATGAATCTGGGCATTTATAGCCTGCTGTACATCGTTGGCGGCCACTACCTGGTGACTCGCCTCATGTGCCCAGTAGTCTGCCTCCTGCAGCAAATCAGCCACGTTGTGCATATGTATCGAAAGTTTTTCGGAATCATCTGCCAAGCGCGCGCTGTGCTCGATAACTTTTGCTACCGCATCACGGTGGAACGGCAGCAGCGATTCCTTACGAGTCAGCGTGGATATCAGGCGGGCGTACATCAGAAGCGTGTCCGCATTACGATCGATATGCTCCTCGAAGTCCGCCGCCACCTTGAAAAGTTCTGAGAACTCCGGATCATACTCCTGCAGCAGGTAGTAAAAAATGCGATCCCCAAACAGGACTATTTTGGCATCCAGGGGAATAGGCTCCGGCTCCAGCGATACGGTGCTAATCAGGCTGTACATCTGCCCGAGCGATTCGATGCGAATCTCCCGCGATTGCAGCGCCCGCTTCAAACCTTCCCACGCGAACGGCTGCAGCAGCACTTTGTGCACATCCAGTAGCAGGTATCCGCCATTGGCACGGTGAAGCGCACCCGGCTTGATCAGCGTGAAATCCGTCACCAGAGCGCCGAGCTGAGCAACATGTTCGACGCGTCCGACAAGATTGTTATAGGTGGGGTTATCCTCGCTAATGATCGGGGCACCGGATTTTTTACCATTTGAAACCAGCGCATTCACCACATAATTATGGAGAGTGGGATGTGCCATGAGGATCATGCCGGAAATATTCACAGGCTCTTCCTTTTTGCGGAGGTCGTCCACATGCTCGACCATGTCCTCTTGCACCTCGTTGAGGTAGCTCAACACCTCGGGCAGGCCGGCGTAACTTGCGCGTAATTCATCTATCATATGCCCGATGGCTGATAGCGCAATTTCACGGTTGAACTGTTTGATACGTTCGCTTCGCTCCCTCCGCCACCTCGGCATATGGCTCAGGATCTTTTCAAGGCGTTCCTGTAGCCGGGCAATGGCCGCTTCTATCCGCTCCTTCTCCTCTTTCGGCAGCTTTTCATATTCTTCAGGAGCAATTACCTCGTTATTGCGGGTGGGTGCGAAGGCAAATCCCTCTGAGGTGCGCAGCAGGGCGATCTCTTGTTTTTCGGCATCACCGCTCAGTTCTTTGAGTGTTTGTTCCTGCTGCTTCTGAAATTTCTCCTGAATCGCCCCAACTTTTGCGCGGTACTCATCACTGTCGAATAGCGCGGGGAGAGCGGTGCACAAATAATTTACCAACTCCTCCATGTCTTTGCGCAATTCCGCGCCTCTTCCCGAAGGAAGCCTGAGTGCCCGGGGCCGGTGTGGTTGAGCAAAATTGTTGATGTAGCACCAATCGTCCGGTTCGCGTGCTTCACTGGCTTTTTTTTCAAGAAACTGACGCACGGCACTGCGTTTGCCCATGCCTGGAGGGCCGAGCACAAAGAGATTGTAGCCTTCGTGACGAATGCTGACGCCAAAGTGCAAGGCATCCATCGCTCGCGCCTGTCCGATGATTTCCGTCAGGTCTTCCAACTCTGCGGTGGTTTCGAATTTAAACTGTTCCGGGGCGCAGCAATGGCGCAGCAGTTGAGGATCCAGTGGGGAAAAGGAGGACAAAGGGGAAGGGGCCGTCATTTCTTCTAAGAAAGCATCATCCGTGCTTTTTTATGTTAATGGGACTTAGCCTTTATTTTCACGGTATTCGGCATCCACTACCTTGCCGCGGGGACCTAATCCGCTGGGATACGGTTCGTCAGTGGCAGGGCCGACATTGGGAGGCGGTTCCGGCCCTTCCCAGCGAGTCTCCCCATACGGCCGTCCCTTCTGGACCTGGCCTGATTGGGCATAGAGCGCCGCCCCTGCTTCCTTCAGCACTTTTCTTAATGCCTCGGCTCTCCCGGTAGCCAGGGCGACGTCTTTTTTGACGAATGCCTCTTTTGTCTCGCGCAATGCTGCCTCGATCCTTTTTTTCAACTCATCGGCAAGCTTGTCAGCGAAGTTGGCGAGCGTCCTCTCGGCTTCATAACATGCGGCATCCGCCGCGTTGAGCTTTTCCGCGTCTTCGCGCCGTTTTTTGTCAGCCTCGGCATAGCGCGACGCATCGTCCACCATATGTTTCTTTTCCTCTTCCGACAATCTGGTAGAGCCGGAAATGCTGATGGACTGCGATTTGCCAGTGGCCACATCATGCGCGGAAACGCTCAGTATGCCATTCGAATCAATATCGAATGTCACCTCGATCTTGGGAATGCCGCGCGGGGCCGGTGGCAAACCATCCAGATTGAATTCACCCAGACTCACGTTATCCGCGGCCATGGGGCGTTCGCCCTGGAAGACATGCACGGTTACGCTGGTCTGCATATCGGCCGCAGTCGTAAACGTCTCGGTGCGTTTGACCGGAATAGGCGTATTCCGCCCAATCAGCGAAGTGGCGATGCCGCCCAAGGTTTCTACTCACAACGTAAGCGGGGTCACGTCAACCAGCACAATTCCCCCTACCTCTCCCGCCAACACCCCGGCTTGAATTGCGGCGCCAGCAGCTACGCATTCCATGGGATCCACTCCCATCTCTGCCTTGCGCCCGAAAATATCTTCAAAATAGGCACGAACGATCGGCATGCGTGTTGGCCCCCCGACGAATACCACCCGATCCACATCATGGGGGCCAATACCGGCATCATGCAGAGCCTGCTCCACAGGGCTCCGGCAGCGCTCGATCACCGGACGTACCAGGCGTTCCAGTTCTGTACGGTTCAGATCCAGTTCAAGATGTCGCGGCTCCCCGTTCACCACAGTAAGGTAGGGAAGGGCAACGTGAGTCGTGATATTGGTAGTGAGCTCGATCTTTGCCGTTTCCGCTGCTTCCAACAGACGCGCCGCAGCTTTGGGATCGTTGCGGATATCCACACCAACAGCCATGTGAAAGCGTTCAACCAGATGTTCAAAAATACGTTGATTCATATCCGTGCCACCGAGCTGGGTATCCCCGCTGGTGGCCTTGACTTCAAACACGCCCTTGCCGAACTCCATAATGGTGACATCCAGTGTCCCTCCACCCAGATCGATCACCGCGATACGTAATTCCTGACCCAGCCGGTCAAGCCCATAAGCCAGTGAAGCAGCGGTGGGCTCATTGACGAGGCGGACGACCTCCAGCCCTGCAATACGGCAGGCATCCTTGGTGGCGGCGCGCTGGTTGTCATCGAAATAGGCGGGCACCGTTACGACCGCTTTCGCAACGTTTTCCCCCAAAAAGGCCTCGGCATCGCGCTTGATCTTTTGTAGCAGAAATGCAGAAAGCTGCTCCGGCGAATATTCCCTATCCCTCAGATGAACGCTCATGCGTTTACCCATCTTGCGCTTGAAGGCGCTGGCAGTTCCTTCAGGATTTGCGGCAGCCTGGCGTCGCGCGGGCTCGCCAACCAGAACCTGGCCATCCGAGGTAAGCGCAACATAACTGGGGAACGCTTTGCCGCCGATACTGATGCCCTCGGCGCTAGGGATGATGACCGGGCGTCCGCCACGCAAGACCGCGGCTGCTGAATTGGAAGTGCCAAGATCAATGCCGATGATAGCCATATATCCTCTCTAACTCATTTCCAGTTTTGTCTTTTTAATACTTTCTAATAATAGCTCATGCAATTGCTTCCGCTCATGAAGCTCACGCCTGACTGCGCGGGATGGCTGCCTGCTCCTCGCTCCTGAGAACGCGTTTCTGGTTGACTTTCAGCTCACCTAACACAAGAGTCAGCCGGAAACCCTGCGCCGTAGTGTAGCGATTCACCAATCCTTACGATTGTGTTTTGAGGGAATACGTCTCAGTGACACCTTGCGCAGTTCGTCCAGGGCCAGCATGGCAAAAGCAAACGGGATAGCATGTAACCAGACATCAAGGCCTATAGGCTCGGTACCGAATAAACTGTTACCCAGGGGCGAGTAAACAATTAGAAGAATCAAGGTGATTTCCACCGCGATGCCCAGCAACAGCAAGCGATTGCTCAGCCATGAGAGGCGGAAAACGGATTCGGTGGGATGACGGCAAATAAATACATTCATTACCTGCATCACAATGATGGTTGTCAGACATGCAGTAGTGGCTTGCAGGTATAGCGTACTATCGGGAGCCAGCGGTTGCCCGTAATGCCAACCTCCGTCGTACAGCACATAAAAGTATGCAGCCATAGCGGCCACCGCCTCCACCAGGCCTAGAAAAGCATAAGCGCGCAATAATAGTGGCCAATGCAGCAGTCGTTCTCCGCGGGCGCGCGGCGGCCTCTGCATTATGTCACCGCGCGGCGCCTCAGCCCCCAGCGCCAATGCCGGCAGCATGTTGGTACCTAGATCAACCGCAAGAATTTGCACAACGGTAAGCGGTAACGGTATTTTGAACAAGGCGAACGCCAGATAGGGGATGAGCTCGGGAACAAGCGAGGTAAAAATGTATGTCATGAATTTGCGGATGTTCTCGAATACCGTCCGGCCTTCCTCGATCGCTGCGACGATGCTGGCAAAATTATCGTCGAGCAGGATAATATCGGCAGATTCCTTGGCAACATCCGTGCCGGCAATACCCATGCTGATACCCACATCCGCCGCTTTCAACGCTGGTGCGTCGTTGACCCCATCGCCCGTAACCGCCACGGTTTCGCCCTTGTTCTTCAACGCCTGCACGATGCGAATTTTTTGATCCGCACCTACCCTGGCAAAGATTATTTCCTCCGCATCAAGTGTCAATTGCAACTGGATTTGTGACATGCGCCGTAATTCAGCGCCAACAATGACAACTGGGTTTTGCGCCAATCCGATCTGGCGGGCAATAGCTTGAGCCGTGCGGGGGTGATCCCCTGTC
>DATJHX010000159.1:0-14795 GCA_035493655.1 Nitrosospira sp. | reverse complement strand
CAGGAGCAGGAAGATGCCCGTCTGGACCAGATGAATCTGTGGCGTTGACGGCCACCGATAAGGTGGCCCCAAGAAGCGGGGCCGCGTTAGCGACCCCATAATAGCCGCTTTGAGCGGCTCACAAATTAAAGCCCCCGGCTTTGCCGGGGGATACTTACTGCCTTTATGATGGGAATGAAAAAGGTTGTTTATTGAGGTTGTGTAAAGTTGAGAAAGGAACACGTGAGCAAATTCAGAATAGGACAGGGCTTCGATGTGCACCAATTGGTGGAGGGGCGCAAGCTTATCATTGGCGGCGTAACCATTCCTTACGAGAAAGGCCTTCTCGGTCATTCCGATGCAGACGTATTACTGCATGCAATATGCGATGCGCTCTTGGGAGCGGCGGGATTGGGGGATATAGGCAGGCATTTTTCGGATACCGACCCACAGTATAAGAACATCGACAGCCGCGTGCTGCTGCATAACGTCCATCGTTTGCTGGGGGAGCACGGTTACACAGTGGTGAACATCGACTCGACCATCATAGCTCAAGCGCCTAAATTGTCGCCGCATATTCCACTCATGGTCAGCAATATTGCGCATGACCTCGGATTGAAGGCGCAGGACGTCAATGTGAAGGCCAAGACTGCGGAACGTCTTGGGCCGGTAGGCAGAGGCGAGGGGATAGAGGCGGAGGCGGTATGCCTGATCATTCAACAAGGCCATTAACAAAAAATAACGCGGAAAACACGGGAAGAACAGTTCGCGTTTTTTTTGCAATATGGCCTGACAATGCAGCGCGGGAGCAAATGGCTGGGCTGGCGAAGCAGTTACGCTTGGCGTCGCTATGTAACGGCCGGGAAATAAAAGCGGAAAATATCCACCTCACTCTGGCGTTTGTGGGGGAAATTGAACCTTCCAGAGTGGAAGCACTACGAATGGTGGCGGATGGAACCAACGATGTGGTCGCGCGCGCTTTTGATTTTACTGTTGAAGAAGTTCGCTACTGGAAACACAATCATATCGTTTACGCGGCCCCGATCAGCGCTCCTCAGGAGCTTCTCGACCTGGTGAACACTTTATCGGAACGCCTCGCTGCCGCGGGGTTTTCATTGGAGCAGCGAGCTTATGCGCCTCACATAACACTGATGAGGAATGCTTCTTGCCAGTGCGCGCCTGAATTGCCGAAGCCGGTAGCCTGGCGGGTGCGAGAATGGAGGTTGATTAAATCGGAACAGACCAGCGGTGGATCAGTTTATACCCCGATTGACCGCTGGTCCCTGGTATGAGTATTGGATTAAAGATAAATACAGCTTTCGAGGTGTCTGGTCAGGTTCTTTTCGCTGGTCTTGGTGTAATCCTTTTCAAAGGTATCGCTTACCAGATTTCGCACGTGGCGTCCCATATTGCTGTTGATCAGCCCCATAAATGGCGCCGACACGACCAGAATGAGCCTCTGGTAGCTATTGGAGATACGGCCTTGCTCCAGTTCCCTTGCCAACTGGCAGGCAAAGTTTTGAGCTTCATGCTGTTTGGGATCAGTGGCGGGAATATATGCACCGCGGCCGTTGCCAAGGCTCCTGTTGTGTCCGGGGCGGTCGGAAACCAGATATTGGCCTTTCTCTCTGCTGGCATCGTGTCTGAACTCCTTTAATTTCTGCAGTCCTTTTTTTGGGCCATAATTTGCATAGAGATATGCTGCGCTTGCATTTGCTACAAGAATCCACGTAATGCCCATGACTCCTCCATACGTTGATGGTAAAGTGAAACGAGGTAAAAAGGGTTCTACTCCAGTTCCTTCTCGGCAATCGACAAGCAATTTTTAACAGAAGTTTCATCTGGTGGCAACTGTAACTTAAATCCAGCAGTTGATCGCTCTGTTTTGTGGTTTACTACTTTGATATAAGTATTTTTTGCGCTACTTGACTTTCACCTTTCTTGGCGGATTTGCTACAAGGTGGATTGTACGTTTTTTGCGGCACATGGTTGTGTTGCAACTCCTTGGAATGGAATGCCCATTCCGCGTCGTTGCGCCTCGCCCTGCACCACAAAAACCATACACTCCACCCTGTCCAACTGCCGGACTTAGGTTGAATCACACTCCTCCGGCTTTTTCTTGAAGGTATTGGCTTTAGATACTTCGACCGAATACTGTTCGGTCGCCCTGTTTGCGGATGGCGCGACAATGAGCCACGAAGTTCTTGCCGGGCAGCAGCATTCCGAGTTTATTTTGCCTATGGTGCGGCAGGTGCTCGCCGAAGGCGGGCTGTCTTTGGTACAACTGAATGGCATCGCTTTTGGCGCCGGGCCCGGATCGTTCACCGGCCTGCGTATCGCGTGCGGAATTGCGCAGGGGTTGGCGTTCGGCGCGAACCTGCCTGTTGCAGGTATATGCACTTTGGAAGCGTTGGCGCAGGAAGCCGGAGGCGGCAGGATCGTTGCGGCGCTGGATGCCCGTATGAGCCAGATTTATCATGCCGCCTATGAGGAAAGGGAGGATGGGTGGCAGTGCGTAACGGAGCCCGCCTTATGCTTTCCACAGGATGCGCCTCCGGTTCCCGATGGTAATTGGACTGGTTGTGGCAGTGGTTTTGATATGTATGACCAAGTGCTGCGCACACGCTATGATAAAAGCGTCCAGCGCACTGTCAGCGGTTTGCGGCCTCATGCCCGCTCCATCGCTCGATTGGCCTTGCCGAGGTTTGAGGCGGGTGGCGGTATCGATCCCGCTGACGCCATGCCCCTCTATATTCGTAATAAAGTGGCTCTGAAGGAAAAAGAACGATGAGCGCTCAATTACAGGAATCGCCTAAAATCCGGCGGATGATTCTGTCAGATCTGGACGCGGTTGTAGCCATTGAGCGCGAAGTTTTTCTCTTCCCCTGGACGCGAGGCAACTTCAGTGATTCCATCAGCTCCGGCTATCACTGCCTGGTATTGGATCTGAATGGTCATCTGTTTGGTTATGGCGTGATGACTATCGGAGCGGAAGAAGCTCACCTGTTGACTCTCAGTATTGCTGCCGGCTCCCAGCGGAAGGGCTGGGGCGAACGATTGTTGCGCCAGTTCATTCAGATTGCGACAGAGCAGTGCGCCCGCTCGATGTTTCTGGATGTGCGCGAATCCAATCATGCCGCGGCCCGGCTGTACGAACGGATGGGTTTCCGCCAAGTCGGCAAACGCAGGGATTACTATCCCGCCATGGGAGGACGCGAAGATTCGCTGGTAATGGAATTGATGTTATGAGGACAATGTGGTGACCTCAACAAGGGACGCAAGGCGGAGAGAAATACTCCAGGAACTCGGTCTGACGCCAGTATGGCGTTCGAGAGCAAATAATCCGCCAGAATCATCCGTTCAAGCCTTGAGTCCAGCTTCTGCCGAAGCAGCCGCCAGCGGAGAGCCTCTCTGCACTGTATCTGTCACCACTGTACCTGTCACTGCACCTGTCGATGCGGCCGAAGACCGGCGTTTAAAAATTCTGCGGATGGGTTGGGATGAGCTGGAGGAGAGTATTTCAGGGTGCATCGCCTGCCCTTTATGTCACTCCCGCACGCGTACCGTACCTGGGGTGGGCGACAGGAATGCGGACTGGCTGTGGATAGGCGAGGGGCCGGGCGCGCAGGAGGATGCGACAGGCGAACCATTTGTCGGCCAGGCTGGCAAACTGCTGGATAATATGCTGGCGGCAATCGATCTGAAGCGGGGCCGCAACGTCTTCATTGCTAATATCGTGAAATGTCGTCCGCCTGGGAATCGCGAGCCTACGACCTACGAAGCGCAGCAGTGCGAACCCTATCTAGCACGGCAAATCGAGCTGATCAGGCCTAAACTTATTATTGCATTGGGCAAAGTCGCGGCACAGAATTTGCTTGGAACCGCTGCGAGTATCGGCAGTCTGCGCGGCAGGCTGCATCGGCATTCCGGAATCCCAGTCATTGTTACCTATCACCCGGCCTATCTGCTGCGCACGCTGACGGCCAAAGCGAAAGCCTGGGAAGACTTGTGTTTTGCCCGAAGCACAATGCAGAGCCTGGCTCCCTTGCAATTCGCGGGTTAGCCGCCATATACCATTTGCCTATTCGTTAAGGAGGGCGCTTATGAGGAGTGCGTTTATGCATAAATTGCTGTTGTCCCTGACGTTGCTTCTTACTTTTTCCTTAGGCGGCTGTGGCTACAACACCCTGCAGACTACCGATGAGCAGATCAAGGCGAGCTGGGGGGAGGTGGTGAACCAGTATCAGCGTCGCGCCGACCTGGTCCCCAATCTCGTAAATGTCGTCAAGGGGTTTGCCGCACAGGAAAAAGACGTGCTGCTTGGAGTGACCAATGCCCGTTCAAGGGTTGGCAGCATTCAGGCTACACCCGAGCTTCTCAATGACCCGGAAGCATTCGCAAAGTTTCAGGCTGCTCAGGGAGAATTAACCGGCGCCTTATCGCGCTTGCTTGTCGTGGCCGAGAATTACCCCCAGCTTAAATCGGACGCCAATTTTCGTGAATTGCAGGCACAACTGGAAGGAACCGAGAATCGCATTACGGTAGCCAGAAATCGTTATATCAAGGCAGTTCAGGAATATAACGTTGTGGTTCGATCGTTTCCCAGCAACCTGACTGCAATGATATTCGGTTACAAGGTGAAGCCAAGCTTTACTGTTGAAAACGAAAGGGAGATTTCCACTGCGCCCAAAGTGGATTTCAGCGCTCCCGCGCCGCGGAAGTAAACAAGGCTGCTATATATGAACCGGTCTTGGGCTAAAACACTCGCATTCATTGCGCTGCTTTTTTCCGCCTTTTTGGCGAGTGCGGATGTTTCGGTTCCACCCCTCAAGTCGCGCATCACCGATCTGACCGGCACACTTTCAGCAAACGAGGCCGCGCAACTGGAACAGAAACTGGCGGCTTTTGAGGTAAAGAAAGGTAGCCAGATCGCAGTATTGATTGTTCCAACGACTCAACCCGAGACAATCGAACAGTATTCGATTCGAGTTGCCGATGCCTGGAAGCTGGGGCGGAAAGGTATAGATGACGGCGCCGTGCTGCTGATTGCAAAGCAGGACAGAACCGTGCGCATAGAAGTCGGCTACGGTCTTGAAGGCGTGCTGCCGGATGCCATTGCAAAACGCATAATAGAAGAAACGATTGTTCCGAAGCTCAGGCAGGGAAATTTTGCAGGCGCCATTGATGCAGCCATCGATAAAATGATCGGTGTGATTCAGGGCGAGCCGCTTCCACCCCCCCCAGCCAGGCACGCCGAGCGCGGCAGCGCTTCCAGTGGCGCAGGGGGAGTTCTGGACAACTTTTTCTTCATTTTCATCATACTCATCGTGGTCGGAAGAATACTGCAGTCCTTATTTGGGCGCTTTATCGGCGCCACACTTATGAGTGTTTCCGGTGGGTTTTTAGGCGGGCTGCTTTTTTCTTCGATACTTGCAGGCATAATCATTGCGATTCTGGCGTTTTTCTTAAGCTTGTTCATCGGCTCGGGTGGAGGCATCTATCGAGGTGGTCCAGGCGGTTGGTACGGGGGCGGCGGTTTTGGCGGGAGAGGTGGCGGCGGCTTCGGCGGAGGCGGTGGTTTCAGCGGGGGTGGCGGCGGGTTTGGCGGTGGCGGCGCGTCGGGGAGATGGTGAGTGAATTTCGGACGCATACTACGCCATTTTTCTACTGGTCATATGGCTGTACGGCAAACATTTCCCGAAGCTGCCTTAACGGCGATAGAAAAGGCTATCGAAAAATCGGAGGCCAGCCATCAAGGAGAAATCCGGTTTGCGGTAGAGGCGGCGCTGAATACATTGCCTCTGCTTAAAGATCAATCAGGGCGGGAACGTGCAGTAGAAGTGTTTTCCCATCTGCGTGTCTGGGATACCGAGCATAACAATGGCGTGCTCGTTTATCTGCTGCTCGCCGACCGCGATGTGGAAATAATTGCCGATCGCGGGATTAACGCCAGAGTCAGGAGTGAGGAATGGGAAGGCATCTGCCGTCAAATGGAAGCGGCTTTTGTACAGGGGCAGTTTGAATCAGGTGTGATCTCGGGAATCGAGGCTATCGGCAGGTATTTACGGGAGCACTTCCCCGCTGGAGCTGCCGGCGGTGAAAATGAGCTGCCGGACAGACCGGTTATTCTGGGTTAGGTCGCCCGGCTGCCTGGGCAAGCAGTTCGGTTGTGGATTCAATTCCTGGTGATTGTCCCTCTTACGTTAGAAAATAGTGTTTTGGGATTGCCAGCAAGCGGTAGGATGGGTGAAGGCTGAAGCCGAAACCCATCATTTCCCGACGGGTTGCGATTCGCTGCACCCATCCTACGGCTACGCTTAACCCTTTAGGTTACGCTGCACTAACCCAACCTGTATTTATCGACCTGCATTTATCCGTCACAAGAGTTTGGCGGGCTTAGTGCCCCTTATGCGCCCCGATCAGATGAAGCGAATCCTCGATACTCTGATTGCGCAGGTGCCATTGACGTATCAATGCCATGATTACTGCCACGAACAGGCCAAACAGCAGGATCACGGTGTAAACGTGGACGTCGAGACTCACCAATATTGCGTAGAGTCCCAGCATGGAGAGAATGCTGAGGTTCTCGTTGAAGTTCTGCACTGCAATGGAATGGCCTGCGCCCATCAGGATGTGCCCACGGTGTTGCAGCAACGCATTCATAGGCACGACAAAAAATCCTGCCAGTCCCCCGATCAATATCAGAAGAATAAGTGCGATCCACAGGTCGCGTGCCACAATCATGGTCATTACCACGATACCCATCGCGATGCCAAGCGGAATTACCTTAACCGATTGACGCAACGATACCAGGCGAGCGGCTACAACCGCGCCTATTGCAATCCCGATGGCAACCACACCCTGTAACTGTGCCGCTTTGCTCAACGGATAGCCCAGCGCCGCATCTGCCCACTTCAGTACGATAAATTGCAGGGTCGCGCCCGCGCCCCAGAACAACGTCGTAACGGCGAGCGATATCTGCCCGAGCTTGTCCGTCCATAATAACTTCATACAATGCCCGAACTCGTGCACCAAAAACATCGGATTTTTTTTGAGAATGCGGTGATCCACGCCGGTGTTCGGAATATACAGATTGAAAATGGCGGCAGTTCCATAAGATATGGCAATCAGCAGTATGCCGGCTTCCGGCACCGTATTCACCCCGGTATCGATTCCGGGAAAATCGAATGAGAGAATTGCGGCGGAGACCGCCGGCGAGATCAGCAATCCGCCCAGCACCGTTCCCAGAACGATTGAAGCAACGGTCAGGCCCTCGATCCAGCCGTTGGCAATAACCAGTTTTTCAGGAGGAAGGAGTTCGGTAAGTATGCCGTATTTAGCAGGGGAGTAGGCGGCTGCACCAAGTCCGACGACCGCGTAGGCCGCGAGAGCGAAGTACTGGTGCGAGGCGAGGAACAGCAGGCTGCAACCCGCGATCTTGATCGAGTTGCTGATGAACATCACGCGTCCTTTTGCCATTGAATCCGCGAAGGCTCCGACGAATGGGGCAAGAATGACATAAAACAAAACGAACACGAACTTGAGCATCGGAGTGAGATAAGCGGGGGCATGCAATTCAACCAGAAGCGCGATGGCGACAACGAGCAATGCATTGTCTGCCAGCGAAGAGAAAAACTGCGCTGCCATGATGGTATAAAATCCGCGTTTCAAACTATTCTCCTCCTGAAAACCTGTTCATCGTACAACATGAGATTATACAATGCTCATTCAGGACTTTATGAAGTACCTATGTCGCCCATTGCCACTTACTGGACCACTCGCCGATGTCATCCTGGCCTGATTTCATCCGTGACTGGATTTTCTTTTCAGCTTGAACACTGATGTCTCGCCCCATTCAAGCGCACATTGACCTCTCCGCGCTCGAACATAATTTATCCGTAGTTCGCCGTCATGCTCCGCGCGCGCGCGTAATGGCCGTGATCAAGGCCGATGCCTATGGTCATGGTTTACTTCGCGCAGCCGAGGCATTAAGCCGCTCAGATGGTTTCGCGATGCTCGAACTGGATGCCGCCATACGCCTGCGAGAGGCTGGCTATCGCCAGACGGTTTTACTGCTCGAAGGTTTTTTTTCCATGGAGGAATTGGCGTGGATCGAACAGTATCATCTGAGCACGGTGATTCATAATCGCGAGCAACTGGCCATGTTATCCGCATACCCGCCGCATGGAAGAATCGGATTGAATATATTCCTGAAAATCAACACGGGCATGAATCGGCTTGGGTTTACGCTTGAGCAGGTTCCTGCTTCGCTGGAAGCGCTCAGAGCCATTCATGCGACAGGCGAGATTACGCTCATGACTCATTTCGCCCGTGCCGACGAATGCGGCGGGAAGGAAGCTATTACAGAGCAATTGCAACGCTTCAAAGCGTTTGCCCAAGGCCGTCATATGTCCTGCTCGCTGGCCAACTCTGCCGCTATCCTGCGCTATCCTGAAACGCATGCGGATTGGGTGCGTCCCGGCATCATGCTTTACGGGGGATCACCACTCGTGGACAGAACTGCCGCCGAACTGGACCTGCATCCGGCAATGACTGTTTCCAGCAAGATCATTGCCGTGCAAAATCTCAAATCAGGGGAAGGGATCGGATACGGTCATGCTTTTGTTGCTGACCAGCCAATGCGTGTCGGTATTGTGGCTGGCGGCTACGCGGATGGGTATCCACGGCACGCTCCCACCGGCACCCCGGTGCTGGTCGGCGGCCGCCGTACCCGTATTGTAGGGCGCATATCCATGGATATGCTGCATGTCGATTTGAGCGGAATGAATCATGTGGACGTGGGCGATTCGGTGACGCTTTGGGGGAAGGGAATGCCGGTGGATGAGGTAGCGCAAGCAGCCGGCACCGTAAGCTATGAGCTGCTATGCGCTTTGGCGCCCCGAATGCCGATCGTCACGTGACGCCAATTATCACGTAAATGCCGATTATGACGAAGGCAGGGTACGCAGATAATGTGCGCGGCTAAGCCGAAGATATTTTCCAAAGGTACTTTCGAAAATACCTGGGGGAATTTAGGTGATAGATGCCTGGAGCATTCCTTGATACATCACTTGGCCTCTGCGTGCTCCTCGCGGTGAGCAAGACCGGTTGAATTCAGGCTTTTAAAGCCGAATTCAACCGGTATACTGAAATCTCCAAAAAAAGTGAAGATATCTTCAGACCTAATTACTCGACTTTCGCTTTGGAGCGTAGATCCATCACATAAGATGCAAACTGCCGCTGTAATACGCGTTGCGCCAGGTTCTGCTTGATTTCTTCGAAGGGTGGGATTTTCAGCGGGCGCACGTCATCCAACCGGATTACATGCCAGCCAAAAGGGGATTTTACCGGCTGCTCGGTAAGTTTTCCCTTGGTCAGCTTTGTCAGGGCTTCCGCGAACGGCTGGACGTAGCTTGCCGCAGGGCTCCAGTCCAGTTCGCCACCTTTGCTCTTGCTGCCGACGTCCAGCGATTTGTCCTGAGCAATCTTTTCAAGTTTCTCCCCTTTTTTGATGCGGGCGATGATATCTTTGGCCTCCGCCTCGCTTGCAACGAGGATATGATGAGCCTTGTATTCCTTGTCGCCCATCTGAGCTTTCACCGCATCATACTCCTTGTGCAACTCTTCATCGCTCACGGGGTGATTCTTCACGTAATCGATCTGATACGCTCTGACCAAAGCCGTCTGACGGGCGATATCCATCTGGGCAGCAAAATCCGGATCCTTGTCGAGTCCTTTTTTCACCGCATCCTGAGCGATGACTTCCTCGGATATAAGATCGTCGCGTAAAGCTTTCCGGGCCTCAGGCGTATCCGGCTGACCCTGGCTGACGCGCGCCTTCATTATGAATTCGAGCCGCGACTGGGGGATCGCCACGCCGTTCACCTTAGCCATGCTCGAGGTGGACGAAGCGCCGGAAGTGGACTGGGCCTGAACAGCCGTTGCGGCCAGCAAGCTGGAGATACCCAATGCCACCAGTTGAGCAATTTTTCTAAAATGCATAGAACTTCCTTGTCAATGAGTCGGAATTAAATCAAATTCTTCGGGAGTATACGCCTTTACGCTGAGTGCGTGAATATTCTTGTGCATCATCTCGCGCAGTGCGTCGTAAACCAGGCGATGTCGGGCTAGCGGCGATATTCCAGCAAATCTGGGCGAAACAATGGTGAGAAGGTAGTGTCCGCCGCCGCTCCTCGCGCCTGCGTGTCCGGCGTGCCGGGCACTCTCATCCACGATACTGATGCGCTGCGGGTCAAGAACGGCGAGCTTCTGGGTGATCAATTCGACAGTACTCATTTCGGCAGTACTCATTTGTTCATTCTGCTTATTCTAATTACGCAGGCATGATTTTCTTGAACGGCTTGACTGTCAAGCTGGCATACACGCCGGCGGCGGCATATGGATCTGCCTCAGCCCATTGGCGTGCGGCTTCCAGTGATTCGAATTCAGCTATTATGAGACTTCCGGAAAATCCCGCCGGCCCTGGATCAGGGCTATCGATTGCAGGATAGGGCCCTGCCAGGATAAGACGTCCTTCTTCCTGCAACCGGCGAATCCGCTCCAGATGGGCGGGACGAACAGGCATCCGTTTTTCCAGGCTATCGGGAACATCTTCTCCATTTATCGCATACAGCATCAGGTTTCCTTATCCTCCTTGTCTTCCATATATTTTGCCAGCATCCACCCCTGCAATAAGACAAATGCGAGCATCAAGCCCATAAAGCCGAACAACTTGAAATTGACCCAGGTCTCGGTGGAATAGTTGAAAGCGACGTAAAGATTGGCCCCGCCCATCAGGGCGAAAAACCCGGCCCAACTTGCATTAAGACGCGTCCAGATAGGTTCGGGCAGCGTGATCTGCTCTTTCATCATGATACGGATAAAATTCTTCTTGAAAACTGCCTGGGCCGATAGCAACGTGCCGGCAAACAGCCAGTAGAGCACTGATGGCTTCCACTTGATGAACGTTTCATCCTGCAGAATCAATGTGGCGCTGCCAAAAATTACGATAATGACGAGGCTGACCCACAGCATGGTATCGACCTTGCGATGGCGAAACCATACCCAGCCGATCTGCCCAAAGGTTGCGGCAATGGCGACAGCGGTGGCGGCATAGATGCCGTAGAGCTTGAATGTGACGAAAAACAGGATTACCGGAAAGAGATCAAAGAAAAACTTCATGGATACCGAACAGCTAGAGCCGTGAATGGATGCGGCAATTATGACGGTTGCTCATGGAAAAAGCTATTGAGTTCCGGGTTATCCGGGCGAACCAAGGCGTAATAAAAGGCATAAGCTCAAAAAAATCCAGTAGGAGATCTTATGGGACCTGTGAATATGCCTATACGGTCTTCGGCGTATGCCTTATGGACATCCCCGGTTTTACGAGCAGCGGGCTTCGCCCAGGATCTATTCAGAGGTTCCTTGCGTCTTGTCCGTCTCGGGATCGAGTTTGAGCGAGGCCGAATTGATGCAATAGCGCAGACCTGTCGGGGCGGGTCCATCGTTAAACACATGCCCGAGATGCGCGTTACACTGCGCGCACAAAACTTCGGTTCGCCGCATGAAAAAGCTGCGGTCCTCCTGGGAGGCGATGCTGGCGGGATCGATGGGCTGCGAAAAAGAAGGCCAGCCTGTGCCGGAATCGAACTTTGTATTTGAATCGAATAACGGGGAGCCGCAGCAGGCACAGCGATATACCCCGGGATCATGACAGTCCCAGTATTCGCCGGTGAAGGCGGCCTCCGTACCTTTTTCGCGGCACACATGGTACTGCTGCGGCGTAAGCCGCGTCTTCCATTCCTGCTCGGATTTCACAATCTTCTCGGCCATTATTACTTTCTCTTCAGAAGGAGGAATTCCTGATCTGCCCGCCTTCGATCAATGGAGGCATATCCTATAGTTTGTCAATGCAGATGCACCGGCGCTACTTCGCCTTCTTCCGGGAATTCGGCATGCACGACTTCACCTCCCGGATTCGGAAATAGCGGCGCTCCACAATCCTCACAATACTCCAGTAGAAAGCGGTCTTCCAGCAGAGTTGTTTCGATCACACCGCATTCTCGCAAAGTTGCCTCGATCTGGGCCACCATATCGGTATTCTCATCTTCATCTCCAACCAGCGCCCAGACCAGTCCATACAGCACGTTATCCCGCTCCTTGAGCGTGAAACTTACCCGGTATTCTTCCAGCCACTGATCATAAAAGGGCGCGATCACAGCGCGCAGCCGGCCGGGAGAAACATTCAGTGTGGACTGTAGAAAATCAACAGTCGCGTGCATGGAGTAAGGCCGGGCCAAGCGGTCTGCCATTCGCCATGCTGAAAAAAAACCATCGGGAGTAAGTACCTCGAATGCGCATCCCCGAAGTAACGGCCGTATGGCTTCAGCACTCTGGCTCTGCCATGGAGCCAGCAATTCTTCCTTCCAGGACCTTGCTTCGCCCAAGTTGCCAGCTCTTCTGCTTTCGATTGTTCCATCAGCCTGCTGCCAGCGGAACATTGGCTTGCCCTGTAAAACGGCAATGCCGCCGAGCACGTAACGGGTGTCCGACAAAAAACGTCCGGTTTCAGCCAGATTGCGGGGATTCATGTGCAATACAGATTCGCCGGCCGCTGCTGCCGCCCACAGCTTGCCGGCCAGTTCATGGGTAAGGTGATAGCCGCGCGGCAGTTGATCCGGACTGAAGAGGCAGTCCGCCAGCACAAACTGAGCATCCGCCACCAGCACATGGGACTGCAACTGCGTCCCAAGACTGGCAAGCACGGTTTCCGGTATGGGCCCAGAAGGGATCGAGAAACGCGACCAGGTTAGTAGCGGTATCGCAAACATCAGTACATCATAGCCACGATCGCCTCGCGTAATGGTACCGCATTCGATCGCCGCTTCGATGGCGTAGATGAACTCGCCATAAGCCACGGTATCGGTTTCATAAAGCTGGTCCAGGGCGGCTTCAAGATTCTGATCGTCGCCCGTACGCAACTGGGCGCGTATTTTTATCGCCAGGCGGTTTTCCCAGAAGGCATCCTCGATACGGCTGCCGGAAGCGGCGAGCCCCACCGCCAGGCGATAAAGTTCCTGGACTACCCGCGGTGACTTCGTGCGATGGGGGGCGCGAAGCTTTTTCATAAAATGCTGGCGCTAATGGTCACCCTACATTTTAACCTAAATCACCCATCCGCAAGGAATATCTCCTTTTTTCTCCTTTGTCCGGTTTTTGAGGTCTTGATGAGATTCTATTAGGTCAGGCAGGAAGCTTTGCGCCGAGTACGTCTACACGCTCGATTTGGGGTGGTTCCGCCAATAAATCGGGTGCATTGGCCATCAATGCGGCAGCGATAGGGCCGGACAAATGTGCGGACCGGGCCGCTTCATCAGCGAACGCATCAAAAATGCCGAAAGTCGATGGGCCCAAGCGTAGAGCGAACCAGACCGGGGTGGTAGATTCCTGATTTGCCAATGCGAGGCCCTTTTCGAGAAAGCTTTCTACATCGGCTTCTCTTCCTGGTTTGGCTTGCAACCGCACTAATAGAGCAACTTTTACCATGATTGATTTCCTTCCTATGGTTGAACGGACTCAGACTTTAGATACTCGGAGAATTTTTGCCAAGTGGCAAGGTTTCACTTTACATGTCCTTCTGCGGCGCAAGGTTGGCTGCGCTGTTAGCGGACTGAGAACGCGATACTGATCAATCATAATTTTCTCGGCCATCCTTATCATTGATATATCCTTTCCGTGCATGCACCAATCCTTTCAATAACGATTCAACAAATGAAAACCGGATATTCCAGCAGGCTATTTTCAGTACGCCTGTTTTGACGGGGCATCTCTACCAGCGGGTCCGTTTCGAAGAACGATTCGTTACCAACAACCAGACTCATGAAACGCCTCTATCAACGCGGCTCAGATATATGGTTGGGTATCGGTTTGCGTTGCAGGGTGAGAGGCTCGATCCGGGGGAATTTTACATGAATACTTATAACGAGTTTTATTTCAGCACATCGGGACAAAGAAATGCTATTTATACAGTGAGGACTGGTTATATGCCGGTATAGGTTACAGTACAGAAGGCACCGGGAATATTGAGGTGGGACCCTTGCTCCAGACTTCTGTTATCGATACTCAGGGGCGCAGTCGGAATCTTTTTTTGTTACAAGTTCTTTGGAGCATCAATTTCGATCTTTTCAGATGACAACATTTCTAAACATGGAGATGGCCATTGTTCGACAGCTCGGCTCCCAAGAAGCTTTGGGAGGTCTCATGCTGGATTTATCCTTACTCCATCTGGAGGTCTGTTAAAGAAAATGATGAAAGATGTTCCGTTAACGCTGCAGTTAGCGTGAGGGATCGGTGTTGCCAGAGAAAATAGCTGAAATCAGCGATAACCACGTTCTGTAACGGTGTGAAGTGCTCTGATATTCGATCTAAACCATTTATGGAATGTATATTCAAACTTTATCGGGAAAAATCCTTGAGCGATCCAAACTCTTTGAACGGCTAAGTTAATTATTTGAGTCGAGGTAAAAATCCGCTTAAAGCCGGCATTGACAGCGTATTCCACACCTTTCTGGATCATGCGCTTGTAAACGCCGCGTCCCTCGACGCGTTTTGCGACACCGCTCAAGACCAGTTCAAGGCGTTTATTATCATGCGCTTTCATGGTGAGGAAACCGCAAATTCCATCAGCATCTTCCGCGATAATAATGTTGTTAATC
This sequence comes from Nitrosospira sp., assembly GCA_035493655.1. Taxonomy (GTDB): domain Bacteria; phylum Pseudomonadota; class Gammaproteobacteria; order Burkholderiales; family Nitrosomonadaceae; genus Nitrosospira. The sequence goes on along the minus strand of DATJHX010000159.1, from coordinate 102 downwards.
TCCCCGATATTTTGGGCTGTAGTTTCGCACCATGAAATATAGACTTCATCACAATCACGCTTATTAAGATTTGGGTCTGAATGATAATGGCCGAAATATCCA
>DATJHX010000158.1:0-4950 GCA_035493655.1 Nitrosospira sp. | reverse complement strand
AAGGTATTCCATGGCCACCTCGGCCGAAACGCTATGGATAACGAGCTCCTGAGTAGCAGTACCATTTGCCATTTTCCACTCCTATAAAAACACGCAGCGGATACCCGGATGATTTTTTCTTATTCCACAGCCTCAGCATAGCACACGCCATTCATGCAATAGGGTTCACTGTGATTACCCAGCTTTTTACTGGCCTCAAGGTTGGGGCAGGCTTGCGCATGAGCGTTTCAATATCTGCTGTCGAACCTTCGCCTCAACTTCGATCAGAACATTTCAGGCCCTTCGCCCGACCCTTGCTTCCCCTTTCTCTTGAAGCTCAGCCCTCGAATGCAGCGATGTCAGGTGCAAAAGAAGGGAATACGAAATGGCCAAACACGGGAAAATGATCGGACAGATCATAATCATCCCCCAATGGCCTCTGAGAATGAGGAATCAGCGTTTCAATGATGGCATTCACCGGCTGCAGATGCCGGTTCGACACGAGCACATAGTCTAGATACAGGCGGTAGCCAGCCCGTCGGTTGACGCTCGAGTCTATGGTGTAGGGATGCTAACGGCCGTGGATACCAGGCGTCCAGGCCGTGCAGCATGCTAGCGTACTCGCCAGCGTCGTACTTATCCACGTTCAGGTCGCCTGCGATGAAGACCGGCTCTGTGGCAGCGAGTCCGAGGTCATCGATGAATGACTTTATAATGCCGAGCTGCCGCATCCGTGTGCGCCGCTGCCACATGTTCCTTCCGGCTTGCGCGTGAGACGCAAAGACATGATAGGGTTTGCCATGCTTCCCCAAACGGGCGTAGAGGACGTCTTTGTCAGCCCAGCAATCACCTCCGACGCAGACGTCGCCATACAGGCGCTGGGCCTCCCCAATAATCGGCCGACGGCTCACAATGATGACCCCGCCGTCCTGCGTGATCCTGCCGTCTTCGCCAAGGATCTCTGTCCGGTACGGATACTCCGCGTTTAAGTCGGCTAAAAGCCGGTTTCGCACCTTATTATCGAACGCCTCGGAGAAGACTATAACGTCGAATCCGCGCAACTTCGAAGGCAGCACTGCTCCACGCTCGGCCTGGTCGTCGGCAAAAAGGCCCGACGGGCGCATATAGATGTTGTAGGCCAACACATTGAAGCTGTTGGCGAGATAATGGCTTCGCTCGATAAGCCCGTCACTGGCAAAAGCGGTGTTCGTTACGACGAGCAGCAGAGCCAATGCGCGAAGGATACTCAAGAGCTGGCTCCTGAAGCTAAGCTAGTTTCAGTCATTGTCAATCTTCTGTTGTCGTTGAAGGGAAACACAGGGAAACGGGGTCTGAGGAAGGGGATCAAACGCTATCCCCTAATATTAATTACGGAAGCTAAAAGGGGAATCAGGCTACTGAGGCGTGAAGCTTCAGTCCCAACGCATTAATCACTTTTAATATTGTGTCAAATTCGGGACTTCTTTCCCCTGACAGCGCCTTGTACAAACTTTCGCGGGAAAGACCTGATTCCCGTGCGATTTGTGTCATTCCTTTTGCACGAGCGATATTCCCCAGCGCTTTGGCGATAAAAGCGGCATCGCCGTTAGCTTCATCTATAGCAGCCTCAAGGTAAGCCGCCATTTCCTCTGGAGTATCGAGATATTCCGCTACATCGTAGCGGGAGAATTTTTCAGTCATTATTTAACTCCTTCCAGGATTTCGCGATCGACTTCGCACGGTCGATGTCACGTATCTGCGAAGCTTTATCTCCGCCACAGAGTAGAATAACTGTACACTGCCCGCGCTGGGTAAAATAAACGCGATAACCGGGACCGTAATCAATACGCAATTCTGAGATACCTTCGCCCACAGGCTTAACATCTCCAATAACAATAATTTACCCGCTTCAATTCGTTGCATTCGAATATGCACGCGCGCCCGGATAGCATGATCCTTTAATCCGAGCAGCCATCGTTTAAATGTTTCGCTTTGAATTATCTTTATCACAATCAAATGTATCCTATAGGATACGCTCTTGTCAAATCACTGTGGCCCTCCCTTACTCCAGATGAACCACAATTCTGCCATCTTGCGGCTCTCGCCCCAGCAGGGTTTTAGCTCCCTCTCTCACCCCGGATGAACTACAGTGTGCGGTTCGCGGAGTAGCGCCAGTAATCTTGGAAACCTCAGTGAAAACCTTAGGGACAGGAAACCTCAGGGACAGGAAACCTCACTTCAAACTTGACACCAGCCCCCCAGACCCACTCTTCATGTCCGCTTAATATTTAAGCAGTGGTGCGGTTCGAATTAGAATCTACCACTGAAATGCTTGGCGCAGAGGGGCAGGCAAAGGAGTTTTAGGGATTTGAGATTTCAGTTAATGGCACAACGGAGATAATCATGAAAACATCATTTTTCGGAAGAAAATTATCACAGATGGGCGTCGGAGCCGTGATGGCAGGAATTTCTGCAATGGCATCTATGCCGGCCCAGGCAGAGATCCAGGCCGTCGCACTTGAATTCAAAGACTTAAACTCTAGAGGCGGATTTATCTCGCTGGATAAACTGAACACAATTTCCAGTCCTCAGTTCTTCTCTGCAACGTATAACCTGGCCGTTGCTAGTGGTGCCAACACACTCAACAATGGTGATACGTTTTCACAACACCTTACATTGTTGACGAACAGCAGCAGCCTGGGCGACGGCGCGCAGAATTTTGCTCTGGGTGGCGATTATCGATTTGAGGTCACCCTCAACGGTTTTGTCTTCAATGTCCTGGGAGCGCCTATTACCCTTGAACCGGGCAATTTGGTATTCTCTACCGCCGAGTCAATGTTCGATGTCACGTTTACTTCAGGCACCATTGCGCTTTGGGATAACGCAGCAAATATCCATATCACGGATTTGCAGTTCCAAAGCGGTGGTGCATCGGGGATACAGTTGGTTGCAGGCTCGTTCATTGGTGACATTACGCTGAACACCCTGCTGGGCGCAGCTAACTGTACAGCCGCCTCCTGCGATCCGTATCTCTTGAATAGTTCGGGTGGCAGTCTTGCCGGAGCTGGACTTGAATTGTTCACCATTACTACTACTACTGGCTCGGCTCGTGTAACAGATGGAAACGCTCCAGCACCGGACCCCTTTGCGGGTTCTAATTTTGCAACGAACACATTAGTCGCCAATTTTCAGGACAACGGGCAATCAACGAACTTTAGCGGTTCTGTAGTTCCCGAACCCGAGAGTTATGCTCTTATGCTCGCAGGACTCTGCCTGATCGGCTACATGGCTCGGCGCCGCACGCAGCCAGCTTCGATAACAATTATTATAACCATGCCCATGCGTTTATCTTGCTGGCCAGAGCTAGACAAGCCTGTAAATAAGGAGCCTCAGGTTCGCGCCGATATCGCCACAAACTCCCGCTCTTCCGGCCCAATGTAATTTGCCGACGGCCGGATGATCTTGTTATCGACCCGTTGCTCAATGATGTGTGCGGCCCAGCCGCTGGTACGGGCAATCGCAAATAGTGGTGTAAACATCGCCGTCGGCACTCCCATCATGTGATAGCTCACGGCGGAGTACCAGTCGAGGTTGGGAAACATTTTCTTGACCTCCCGCATCACGGATTCCAGTCTCGCGGCCACATCGAACATTTTCATGTCGCCGGCGTCCATTGAGAGTTTTCTCGCCACCTCGCGGATGACCCTGTTCCGCGGGTCGGCGATCGTATAAACCGGGTGACCAAAGCCGATGATGATTTCCTTTCCGGCTACGCGCCGCCGAATATCCGCCTCGGCTTCATCGGGGTTGTTGTAACGCTTCTGGATGTCGAAAGCGGCTTCATTGGCGCCGCCATGTTTGGCGCCCCTCAGGGCGCCGATGGCGCCAGTGATGGCTGAGTAGAAATCGGAACCAGTGCTTGCGACCACGCGGGCGGTAAAAGTGGATGCATTGAACTCATGCTCAGCGTACAGGATTAGCGAAGTGTGCATCGCCCCCACCCACGATGGAGGCGGCGGCTTGCCATGCAACAGATGCAGAAAGTGCTCGCCAATGGAATCATCATCAGTCACTACTTCTATGCGCTGACGATTATGGGAATAATGGTACCAGTAGAGCAACATGGAGCCGAGACAGGCCAGAAGCCTGTCCGCCAGGTCACGTGCGCCTTCGATGAAATGTGCTTCCGCCTCTGGGAGCATTGTCCCTAATGCGGAAACACCCGTACGCAGGACATCCATGGGATGAGCGGTTGCAGGAATCGCTTCCAGGACGACTTTCAAACTCTCGGACAAGGCGCGCAAATTCTTGAGTTTCGCCTTGTAAGCCCCCAGCTCTGTCTGAGTCGGTAATTTCTCATGTACCAGCAGATAGGCAATCTCTTCAAATTCGCAGGTATCAGCCATATCCAGAATGTCGTAACCGCGGTAATGCAGATCGTTGCCGGTTCTGCCAACGCTCGAGATGGCGGTATTGCCGGCTATCACTCCTGATAACACCACAGATTTCTTGGCTTTGGACGGACTACTTTCAGCTTTATTCATTCTCTGGTTTTATGGAGGGGTCGGAAAACAGCTTGTTCAGTTTCTCTTCGTACGCATGGTAATCGATAAGGTCATACAGTTCAGCCCGAGTCTGCATCTGCGCAACCACATTTTTCTGAGAGCCTTCCGTGCGTATTGTCCGGTACACATTCAGTGCAGCCGCACTCATGGCGCGAAAGGCGGAAAGCGGATAAAGCGCCATGGCGACGTCAGCCTGAGCCAGCTCATCGGCTGTAAACAGAGGCGTTACGCCAAACTCGGTCATATTTGCCAGAATGGGAACTTTTACCGCCACGGCAAACTTCCGGTACGTTTCCAGCCCGGTTACCGCTTCGGGAAAGATCATGTCGGCGCCCGCCTCTACGTAGGCGATGGAGCGTTCGATTGCTGATTGCATGCCTCCCGCCGCCAGTGCATCGGTTCGCGCCATGATTACAAAATCGGGGTC
>DATJHX010000157.1:0-4918 GCA_035493655.1 Nitrosospira sp. | reverse complement strand
TGCCGGTGCTGGTGATGCAAAGCAGGCAGATACTATAAAGGAGTGAAACAGCGGTCCTGCAATCGGAAAAATGGGAGGAGAAATGGAGGATTGGAGCCTGAGGGCTCCCCTGGAATAATGGTTGCTTCCCCATCTCGAGAGCCTAACACCGCTTGCGCGCCTGCGCTATGATCAGCCCATCCTGCAGCTTGAGCAGAAACCTCATGATCAGACATGGCTGACTCCATTTTTCCACGGCTTATTGAGAAGTTTTTTGAATAAGCAGCACCGCAGCTACGCGGCGTCCCTCGTCCGTCAGGATGTTGTAAGTGCGGCAGGCGGCGGTGGTATCCATCACCTCGACGCCAATCCCGGCTTCGATCAACGTCCTCGTCAGTTTGGGATGAGGAAAACGCAGAGTGGGCCCGGTCCCGAACAACACCATCTCGGGGGTCAATGAAATCAGAAAATCGAAGTGCTCCGGCGCGAGTTGCTCAAAACTTTCCACATTCCAATCTTCAATAATGCGATCGGGCAAAACGATCAGATTGCTCTCGTACCGCATCCGATTGACTGCGACATATCCGGCTCCATAGCCGGTGATCATGTTTTGTCCGCTATTCGCGGAAAGATGCAGCTTCAAATACGGCTCCATTTGCGGCAGGTTGGCGGGTCGGGTAACATTACATCTTTTTTGCGCCGTAATAAAGCCCAAACAATGGCTCGGAACCCCACATTCGGTAGTTTACTTACCGCCGGTCCAAGTTTGGCTTATTGGTTTTATCCATATTCTTTATCGGATCCTCGATCACTGGGCGATCACACTTACTACCCTTTTTTACTACCCTTTCTCCTATGCAGCCCATTCTGAAATCCAGCAAGCTTGCGAATGTCTGTTATGACATTCGTGGCCCAGTGCTCGATCGCGCACGGGAAATGGAAGAGGAAGGGCATCGTATCATCAAGCTCAATATCGGCAATCCGGCATCATTCGGCTTCGATGCTCCCGAGGAAATCCTCCAGGATGTTATCCGCAACCTCTCGGCGGCTTCTGGCTATTGCGATTCGAAGGGCCTGTTTGCGGCGCGCAAGGCTATCATGCACTACACCCAGCAAAAGTGCATTCGCGATGTGCGGCTGGAAGATATCTATATTGGTAACGGCGTTTCCGAGCTGATCGTGATGGCCATGCAGGCCCTGCTCGACAGTGGCGATGAGGTTCTGATTCCTTCCCCCGACTATCCGCTGTGGACCGCGGCGGTTGTACTTGGGGGCGGTACGGCGCGGCATTATATATGCGATGAGCAATCCGACTGGCTGCCCGATCTGGACGATATTCGTTCGAAGATTACATCGAATACGCGCGCCATCGTTATCATCAACCCCAACAACCCTACCGGTGCCCTTTATCCCCAGGAGTTGTTGCGGGAGATCATTGAAATCGCACGTCAGCACCAGCTCATCATTTATGCGGATGAGATCTACGATAAAGTGCTATACGATGGGGCGACCCATACCTCGATTGCCTCGCTGGCGGACGATGTGCTCTTTGTCACGCTGAACGGCTTATCCAAGAACTACCGGGCCGCCGGATTCCGCTCCGGCTGGGCGGTGGTATCGGGTACCAAGCAGTATGCCCGCGACTATATTGCCGGGCTGACCATGTTGGCTTCCATGCGGCTGTGTGCGAACGTTCCCTCGCAATTCGGCATTCAGACCGCGCTGGGCGGCTACCAAAGCATTAACGATCTTGTCATGCCGACGGGACGCCTCATGCGTCAGCGGGATCTCGCATGGAAACTGCTCACGGATATTCCGGGCGTTAGCTGCTACAAGCCAATGGCGGCGATGTACTTGTTTCCGCGTCTGGATCCGCAAATGTACCCTATCGAGGATGATGAGCAGCTTGTGCTGGATCTACTGATGGAAGAGAAGGTGCTGCTAGTGCAGGGTAGCGGTTTCAACTGGGCGAAGCCGGATCACTTCCGCGTGGTATTCTTGCCCAACAGTGACGATCTGAGCGAAGCGATAGGGCGCATCGCGCATTTTCTCGAGCGCTACCGCAAGCGTATGCGAGCGCACGGGACGTGAGCGCACCTGAGAAGGCCGCACCCTAACTTCATTTCATCTTTGCCCCCTAAAAATAACTCACTACTGACTTATTGTCTCGTGCATATGAAGCCCATCAATGTAGGCCTGTTAGGTATTGGTACTGTCGGCGGGGGCACTTTTGCCGTTTTAAAACGCAATCAGGAAGAAATCACACGTCGCGCGGGCCGCGATATCGTTATCCGCATGATTGCCGATCGCGATATCGAGAAGGCGCGCAAGATTGCGGGCGATGAGGTCACCGTTACCGGCGATGCAAACGAAGTGGTCACCAACCCGGATATCGATATTGTTGTCGAGTTGATTGGCGGCTATACCGTCGCGAAAGAATTGATATTGAAGGCCATCGAAAACGGCAAGCACGTCATCACCGCCAACAAGGCGCTGCTGGCATCACATGGCACGGAGATTTTCGCTGCCGCACAGAGGAAAGGCGTCATGGTTGCCTTCGAGGCGGCGGTTGCGGGCGGAATACCGATTATCAAGGCGTTGCGCGAAGGGTTGACCGCCAATCGCATCGAATGGATTGCAGGCATCATCAATGGCACCAGCAATTATATTTTGTCGGAAATGCGCGACAAGGGGTTGACGTTCGATACGGTCCTCAAGCAGGCGCAAAAGCTTGGATATGCCGAGGCGGATCCTACCTTCGACATCGAAGGCATAGACGCGGCGCATAAGCTCTCGATTATGGCGGCCATCGCCTTCGGGATTCCCATGCAATTCGACAAGGCGTATACCGAGGGAATCACCAAATTAACCCGCGAGGATATCCGTTATGCGGAGGAATTGGGATATCGCATCAAGCTGCTGGGGATCACCAAGCGCACGCCCAGGGGCATCGAATTGCGCGTCCATCCGACGCTGATCCCCACCCGCCGTCTGATTGCGAACGTGGAGGGTGTCATGAATGCCGTTGTGGTGAAGGGCGACGCAGTCGGCGCGACCTTATATTACGGGGCGGGCGCAGGGGCAGAACCGACAGCCAGTTCCGTCGTGGCAGACCTGGTGGATGTTACCCGGATGCACACCGCCGATCCTCGGCATCGCGTTCCTCATCTCGCATTTCAACCCGATCTCCTGTCCAATACACCGATACTGTCGATGGATGAAGTGGAGACCTCCTATTACCTGCGCTTGCGAGTCATGGATAAACCTGGCGCGCTGGCCGATATCACCCGTGTGCTTGCCGACTTGGGCATATCGATCGAGGCGATGGTGCAGAAAGAGCCAAGCGAAGGGGAGGACCAGGTTGATATCATCATGTTGACCCATGTGGCGATGGAAAAAAATGTGAATACCGCCATTGCGAGGATCAAAAAACTGCCACTACTGACGGGCAAGATCACCCGTATTCGCCTGGAACACTTGAGCAGCAAATAATTCTCCGTATCCCGCTATCCGCGTCATGCGCTAATAGTAATTATTGGTGCGCGGATTGCACGATCTATTGTATTGGTGATAAGAATGCGTTACGTATCTACTCGCGGCGGCATGGCGCCAAAAAAATTTTTAAAGATCCTGCTGAGCGGCCTTGCCCCCGATGGCGGCCTTGCCATGCCGGAAACTTATCCAAAGTTCGATACGGCCGACCTTCGTAAACTGCGCAGCCTGAATTATCCGGAGCTTGCGTTCGAGATTCTGTCGCGCTTCGCCGATGATGTTCCTGAAGATGATTTGAGGGACATCATTTCGCGGACCTATACCCCCGCATCTTTTCAGAGCAAGGAGATTACCCCGCTCAAGACTCTTGAGCCCGGGCTGCACATTCTGGCATTGTCGAATGGGCCGACGCTGGCATTCAAGGATATTGCGATGCAATTGCTCGGCAATCTGTTCGAATACGCTCTGGCGAAAACGGGCGATTGCCTGAATATCCTGGGTGCGACCTCCGGGGACACGGGCCCGAGTGCTGAATACGCCGTGCGGGGCAAGCACAGCATTCGCGTATTCATGCTTTCGCCGCAAGGGAAGATGAGCCAGTTCCAGACAGCCCAGATGTTTTCCCTGCAGGATCCGAACATTTTCAACATCGCCGTGCGCGGAGTGTTCGACGATTGCCAGGACATTGTAAAGGCAGTCAGCAACGACGCCGGGTTCAAGCAAAAATATCGCATCGGTACCGTCAACTCAATAAACTGGGCTAGAATCGCAGCACAGATTATCTATTATTTCAAGGGCTATTTCGCTGCAACCACGTCAAATGCCGAGCAGGTTTCATTTGCCGTGCCATCGGGTAATTTTGGCAATATTTGCGCGGGGCACGTGGCGCGCATGATGGGGCTGCCGATAAAAAAACTGATATTGGCAACCAATGAAAACGACGTTCTGGATGAGTTTTTCAGAACCGGTCGTTACCGGCCTCGCAGAACCGAAGAGACCCGGCAGACAAGCAGTCCGTCAATGGATATTTCCAAGGCATCCAACTTCGAGCGATTCATTTTTGATCTGACCGGGCGGGATGCGGCGAAGGTGAAGGAGCTGTGGCAAGCTGTGGATGAAGGCGGCGCGTTCGATCTTTCGGGGACACCTTTATGGGAGAAAGTAAAGGACTTCGGTCTTATATCAGGAAGCGGCAACCATCCGGCGCGGATCGCTACAATACGTCGCGTTTATGAAGAATATGGAATTCTGGTCGATCCTCATACTGCTGATGGGTTGAAGGTGGGGCTGGAGCATCGCGAAGCGGGCGTCCCGCTCATTTGTCTCGAAACTGCATTACCCATCAAATTTTCCGAAAGCATTATCGAAGCCATCGGACGTGAACCGGGCCGCCCTGCGGGATATGAGAATATCGAAAGCTTGCCGCAACGCTACCTGGTAATGAATG
>DATJHX010000156.1:0-3661 GCA_035493655.1 Nitrosospira sp. | reverse complement strand
GAGCCGGTTGATCAGCCCGGAATAAAACATGATCTTGCCGCCTGGCATGCAGAACGCATTAAGTTCATCGCTGTCGATGACGTTGACCTCCCATTTCCAGCCGGGGGCGTCCTTGCGGAATACGGCGGTTTGCGGTTCAAGCCTTTTAGCTATCGCCTGCACGCGTTGCAGCAATTTCGGGTCTTTATTCAAGGCGCCTTGCTGCGTCGCGTCCTGTTTCAGCTTGGTATAGCCTTGCGCGGCCGTTTGCTCCAGGTGTTCTGAAGAGATAAGCATGAATTGCGAACGATTCGCGCCTACCGCCCCGCCCGCGGTAGTGGTTGCGCATCCCGCCAATGCGGCCAGCCATATGCTTATTGTTATTGCGGTAAGTATGCGAAAAGTAGACATGGTTTCTCCATATGAAAGTGTCTGGTCGTTTTTGCTATTGATCTGGCGCGCAGACAAAAAAAACATCATACCGGCGGAAGCCGGTATCCAATGGCGTGCTGGGCATGCCATTAGGCCGCGATTCCGGGTCAAGCCCGGGAATGACGAAATTCACAGTTGGCTGGATAAATAGTATGCAAATCAGCTATTCGAAACCGATATAGATAACCGTCGATATATATCTATGAAAACGGAAGATCTCCAGCTATGACTTATTCGTTAGACCTGCGGCGACGCATGACCGCCAATGCACCGAAAGCTGCGCCAACCAATGCGAGCGTCCCAGGTTCCGAGACCGTAAAAGGCCGGAAGTTGAGCGCTTCCACCGCGTCCAGTGTATAACCGGCAGGGAATCCCTGTCCGCTACTGCCTGCGGTAGTAATTCGCAAATAACTGATCCCACCGAGTCCAGAACCGGATAGATCCACATCCGTTACGCACGGGGAGGAGAGTGAGCATGAAAATATTCCTAAATTTCCCACAAAGGAAAAGATGGGGGAGAAACTGGATCCGTTGGCGCTGCCGTCCAGACCAAATCCATCCGCAAAGCTGAAGGTATCATAAAGCCTGATATCCGCACCTGCCCCATCAATGACTTCTCCCATGGTAAAACGCATGGTGATGGCGCCGGGTGTGCCAACGGCTCCGCCCAGCCCAAGGACCGCCCCGTCCAGAGCCGTGACTGCCAGCGGATCAAAAACACCTTCGCCGGACAGCCCTGTATAGGCGCCGTTGCTTTCATCGTCGGCTCCGTAATCGCTACCCGGCGTAAAACTGATGACCGAGTCGGCAAAAGGCAATGCCTGCACGGTGGAAGCAGATAGGGAAAGGACCGCCAACAACCCGAGTGATAGTAAATTTGTTTTCATCGGCATGCCGTCGCGATTGTGCTACTCGACAACTTCCGCTTTTTCAATAGTGACATTTTCGACAGGTACATTCTGGTGGCCACCCCGATTCCCCGTTTTCACCTTCTTGATCCTGTCCACCACGTCCTGACCTTCCACTACCTTGCCGAACACGCAATACCCAAAGCCCTGGGGGGTGGGGGAGCTGTAATTCAGGAAATCGTTATCGGCGACGTTAATGAAGAACTGTGAACTGGCGGAGTGAACGTCGGAAGTACGCGCCATCGCAACAGTATATTTGTCATTCTTGAGGCCGTTGGCCGCTTCGTTCTGTATCGGGGCGCGAGGCGGCTTCTGGATCATGCCTGGTTCGAATCCGCCTCCTTGGATCATGAAGCCGTCAATAACACGATGAAATATTGTATTGTCATAGTGTCCGCTAGTCACGTAGTCCTTGAAATTCTGAACCGTCAAGGGAGCCTTTTCGCTATCGAGTTCGAGCGTGATGTCGCCAAAATTCGTATGCAGTTTAATCATGTCTGTCCTTATTTTGAAGGTTGGGACGCGGGCTCGGCAGCTCCACTGGTTATAAGCCTGGCCTCTTCAATCACTACGGCTTCCCTGGGCACGTCGCTGGGGAAGGGCCCGCTAGCGCCGGTAGAAAGAGCGGCGATCTTGTTCACCACCTCCATTCCCCTGGTCACTTTTCCGAACACCGTATACCCATAACCTCGTGCCGTGGGCGAGGTATGGTTGAGGAATGAATTATTCGCCACATTGACGAAGAATTGTGCAGTCGCTGAATGCGGCTCAGAGGTGCGGGCCATTGCAACAGTGCCCACCTCATTCTTCAGGCCGTTGGCCGCCTCGTTTTCCACAGGCTGCCTCGTCGGTTTCTGTTTGAACGACTTATCGAATCCTCCGCCCTGAATCATGAATCCAGGAATAACGCGATGAAATATTGTACCGTTATAATAGCCGTCCTTCACGTAACGCAGGAAATTGTCGACGGTTTTCGGTGCTTTGTCGGGGTAGAGCTCTATCGTTATATTACCGAAATTGGTTTTTAATTCAACCTGGGGATTGGCCGCATGAGAATTGGCCGCAAAAGCGCCAAGGCCGACAAGGAGTGGAAGAGCAGTCAGGAATCGGAAAGTAGGCATAGGTTTAATTGAAGAGAAGAGATGGAAAAAGATGGAACGGGTTCAGAGATTCCCGAGGGCTATGCGGTGCTTTCGTAAATAATTTTCCAGGGTCCATTTTTGGACTCCTTCATCCAGTACTGGCGTTTCTTCATTTTATTGGAAAGATTATTGCTGGAATATTCCTGGTCGAAATTGACGACCACCAGATCATCTCTTCCAGGATAGAGAAACATGCTGATGTTGCTGATTCCCACCTTGATCCAGTTTTTATTCGCATTAACCTCACGCTTGTGCCGTGACCATTCGGCGAGGTTCTGGGCGCCGGTGGAAAAATCGCGCCCGTAGTTCCTGATATAAGCCTCGGTATTTCCGCTTTCCCAATCGCTGCGCCAGCTTTCCAGATGACTGGACAGTTTGTTGCGCAACTTCAATGCGTCCAGGGGATCGATCCATTCTATGTCATCACTGATTATCACCGGGGTCAGGCCGACCTGCAGGGTCGCGCTGATCCTGTCCAGATCCTGGTTCGAGAGCACCAAGCAACCATCGCTCGCACGAGGTGGGCGGCTATAGGTATCCGAAGGTGTGCCGTGAAGCCAGATGCCAAAACCGCTCCGGCCATTCCGCTTGTCCCACTCGTTGGGATAATTGATCGGGAAGGCGCCGCGCCCGTAAAAATCGGTAAGCTTTTCCCGTGGTACGTTGGCGGTAACGAAATATACGCCGATGGGTGTTTTCTTGTCGCCTTCCCTGACTTTCTGGGAGCCATTCTTTCCGCTGCTGATGTAATAATCGGCAATATAGCGAGGGGTTCCGCCGGCATTCTGGAATATGTACAGCCGGGACTTGCCGGTATCAGCAATAATCGCGTATTTCTGCTCAGGCTGCATTTGCAACAAATATCTGGGAACACGGTTGCGCGGGACCTGCTCCAGGTGGCGCTTGACTCTAACCCGTGCTTCTTCCCGCAGATCGGCGATATGCTCCTGCGGAACACCGGCGGTATTACCCAGTTCGCTGATTGGACGCGAGCGAGCCAGTAGCAAATCTCCCTTAATCAGATGAGCGAGGCGAAAGTTGGGGTTGGCCTTGAGCAGTTCTTCGATTCCGGCCAGAGCGGAGTCCATGCGGCTTTCCGCAATTTCCTGCAGGCTTTTGACGAGTATTGTTTCCGGCCCGCTCCCGGCCGGCTCCGTCAATGATAAATGGTCGTTTGCCAAAGCCCAGGAGGCCGCGAAG
>DATJHX010000155.1:0-10391 GCA_035493655.1 Nitrosospira sp. | reverse complement strand
TGTGGCTCGCTGTAGTAATAGCTGGCTTGTTCCGGTCGGGGCCCCCTTTGCGTGAAAAGCCCTGTTGGTCTTGCAGCATCGGCGGCTGCGTCGGCGTCGTGTTCGGTAGTCACGCGGAAAAAGGTGATCTGAAAGCCGAGTGGTTTTTTATCGGGAGTTTCCAGCCAGCCTGTCACATACCACCATTCGTTGCGAAAAGCGGGGTGGGCGCCGAAGTCCCGAGGGAAGCTGAGCAATACACTCTGAATCAGGGGCGAGAATTCAGGTTTAGCCGCATTGGCGGAAAAAGTCGCCAGGCAGCAAGCAAGACAATATGTAGCAACGAAAACCAATGAACGAAGCGAATGAGATGGAAGGGTCAAAATCCTCTGGAAAATCAGCCCAAATGCCAGCCAAATACGCACCTTTGCGGATCGAAGCTATGCGAGCTGGAGGCAGTGAACGAAGAAGCGATTGACTACGTGCTGCATTTTTGCGGGCTGGAGTGCTATGCGAAGTGGCGGAAGCATGAACAGAAGCAGGAGGCTTCGGAATGAGGGGATGGGATAAAAGGTCAATCAAACTCACTTGACAGGTATCGTATAGGTGTGGGATGTACATGAACAAATAAGCTATGCATGAAAAGGAATTCCATCATGGCAGCCGCAGCGGTTGAAAGAATTGTAGTTCAAGCCACTCCCCAGGAAAAAAAGCGATCGTGCTTAAAGCTAAAAAACTCGGGCTTCCGGTTGCGGAATTGATGCGCCGTGGGGCTACAGCATACGAGCCTGCCGAAGCGGATGAAGAATTAGGTGTTCTTGCCGACACGGCCAAGGCTGCGGCAGACCGGGCATCCGACTCTATTGATGACGTGCTGGCATTCGTGGAAGCCAGCAACAAGCGAATAGCCACAATGGAAGCTAAAGCATCCGGCAATATAAAGAAGCCTATCTAGTGCGTGTAACGGATCGTGTATGGGGTGCTTTAACCTCCATGATAGAATTGGAAGACAAGATTGTTCGCCAAAGCGAAGTGATCAAGACTCAGCAGGACAAAATTGAAAATCTGACGGAGCGTGTAATCAGACTCGAAACAATGCTCAAGCTGCTCATGCGCGCGAGCGAATTGAAGAGACTTAAATAAGTCCCCCTTTTTCCCTTGTAGCACTTACAGCTTCAGAGACTCTACATCACTATCCCAACCCATCAGTTCTTAGCGGTGAGACAGCTGCTTCTGTCATTTCGGTTGCTTCCTGTTTCACCTGCACGTGCCGCTGAGTAGCAAGTTTTACGTTCTACATGCTCCAGTAGCTGCTTCTTTCTGATACCGAAAAGGTCGCCAAATATACGGCATCGTCAGCCCTTCTCGAATGAAATGGCACAGCTTTCAAAGGTTTTCACTGAATTCAACAATAGCTAATTTTCACTTAAATCGCCGTAACAGGTCCGAGTTTATCTTTCGCTATGCAAATCACTAACGTGCTGCGGCACCAGATAATCAAAAGCCTCACGGCACCGAACACTGAGAAAGTTGCGGATGCCGCGATTATCTTATGGGAGAAGCTGGCGGCACAAATCATTTCAGTGGTCGGTGAAGATGGTTTTAATACACTGTACGAGAGAAGCGTATTTCTGAATCAGCCGATATTTCCCTGGCTTCCTGGCCTCCCGTCATGCAAGACGGATCAGCGGTTCGCAGGGCTAAAGATGAGCCTTGAAGCACAAACGCCCGAACAAGCCAGCGCAGCAAATAGTCTTTTGCTGATCACTTTCACCGACATCCTGGCCTTATTAATTGGCGAGCGGTTGACCAGTCATATATTAAGCTTGGCCTGGGGCGCCGACATTTGGAGCGGGACCACCAAGGAGTTCAAAAATGAATGAAAAGCTGCGAATACATCGCTTGAAAACTGGCGTACCGGGTCTCGATGACCTGTTGGGGGGAGGGTTACCAGAATTCTCGTTCAATCTGATTGCGGGCTCGCCTGGTACCGGAAAAACCACGCTCGCTCATCAGATCATGTTCTCGCTGGCAACCCCGGATAGTCGGGCGCTGTTCTTCACGGTACTTGGCGAACCTGCTTTGAAGATGCTTCGTTATCAACAGCAATTCGAGTTTTTTGACGTCAATAAAATCGCCGAATCCGTTCGCTTCGTCAATCTCTCTGCAGACCTGATCGAGGGAAACTTCGAGCGTGTATTGTCGCGCATCGCCGAAGAAGTGAAAGGCTACGCCCCCAGCCTTGTATTTGTTGATTCGTTTCGATCGGTTGTACAGTCAGCGAGGCAGGGAGATCAGGGGGTGCCCGAACTACAGCGCTTCATCCAGCAACTGGGTATACAAATGACAAGCTGGCAGGCGACAACGTTTTTGATCGGTGAATATCTTGCGCCAGAATCAGAGTCAAGCCCTGTCTTTACAGTGGCAGACGGCATTCTGTGGCTTTCGCAAAACCTGCATCGCAATTCAATTGTGCGCAAGATGCAGGTAGTAAAAATACGGGGTCAGGCCCAAGCACTAGGGTTGCACACATTTCGTATTTCAGACCACGGAATTGAGGTGTTTCCGCGCGTCATTATCGAACGAGGTGAAGCAGTAGGGTCAGCGATCAAACCATTTAAAGGCACGGGACGTATTTCGATGGGAACACCTGGCCTGGACGAAATGCTGGGCGGCGGCTTGCCAATCGGATACTCGCTGCTATTAGTCGGACCATCTGGTTCCGGAAAAACGATATTGGCGACGGAATTCCTCGCCGAGGGTGCGCGCAACGGTGAACCAGGGGTAATTGCGGCGTTTGAGAAGAGTCCCAGTCAAATGCTGAGCAATAAGCTATCTGCGCTGGTGAAGGCTGGACAAGTTGGGGCGATCGAGACGCGTTCCCTGGATTTGTCGATTGATGAAACCTTGCATGATTTGATTGAAATGATTAACCGGATGCAGGCAAAGCGCCTCGTCATCGACTCTTTGTCCGGCTTTGAGCTGGCGTTGGCCCCCGCTTTTAGCGAAGATTTTCGAGGATCCCTATACAGGATGATTGCCAAGCTTACTGGCATGGGCGTGACTATATTGATGACATCAGAACTGGAAGACCGTTTCACTGATTTGCGTTTCAGCCCGTTTGGGAGTGCTTTCCTCGCTGATGCGATTATCGTGCAGCGGTATACCGAAATCGGAGGCCAGCTCAAGCGCGCCTTCTCGGTTGTCAAGGTCCGCGGTAGTGAACACAGCAAGGATATCCGGTTATTTGATATTACAGACGAAGGCATCGTTATTGGCAGGCCCTTGTCGGAGTATGCGGGAATCATGTCAGGCCGGCCCACTGTTAGCTTTAGGTACAGGGACCAAGTGATGGATGACGCTGATGAGCATAAATGACACTGGCGGTGTTTACGATAACGATGACTCAGGCCAACCAAGCTCATCAAGCCAGCACAAGGATAGACCGGGAGCGCAGGAAAAAGCTATCTCACGCAGGGAAAGTGCTGTCGTTGACCATGAAGCAGCTGTTCTGAGGCGTGAGAATTCAGCCGATGCGCGGGAAGATGCGGCGAATATGCGGGAAAAAGCTGCTGACTTGCGTGAAGTTGCTGCCCATCTGCGAGAGATGGCGGCTGAGATACGGGAAGGAGAGGCCCATGCGCGTGAAGGAGTCGCGACCCTGCGTGAGCGGATCATCCGCGCCGCAGATGCAGCACAGGCTGCGTCCGAGGATCACCTACAGCTGATGCAGGACATAAACGCACAATTGGTGATCTCTGGGATTGAAGCGCACGAATTGGCCCAGCAGCTCGAAACCGCCAAAGCTCAGCTAGAGCATTTGGCTCATCATGATACTCTCACCGGTTTGCCTAATCGAATGCTGCTGCAGGATCGGCTTAGTCATGCGATTGAGTTGGCCAGTCGCCAAGGTCGGCAATTTGCCATGCTATTTATGGATCTCGATCGATTTAAACACATCAACGACTCTCTGGGGCATTCGGTTGGCGACCAGTTGTTACGGTCGGTGGCAATCCGCCTGATGCATTGTGCGCGCCAGTCGGACACCATCAGCCGTCAGGGGGGTGATGAATTCGTAGTGCTGCTTTCCCATATTAAACGCGCAGAAGATGCGGCAATCACTGCACAAAAAATACTTGCTGCGCTAACCGCTCCGCATCTCATCGGTGAACTTAAACTCCAGGTCTC
This sequence comes from Nitrosospira sp., assembly GCA_035493655.1. Lineage (GTDB taxonomy): Bacteria > Pseudomonadota > Gammaproteobacteria > Burkholderiales > Nitrosomonadaceae > Nitrosospira. The sequence goes on along the minus strand of DATJHX010000155.1, from coordinate 6,224 downwards.
GGTGAGCATTGGCATTAGCGTTTATCCGAATGATGGTCGGGATGCGGAAACCCTGATAAAAAATGCGGACAGCGCGATGTACCATGCCAAGGAAAATGGGCGCAACAACTACAAATTCTTCGAACAAGAGATGAATGTTCGGGCGGTCCGGCGCCAGTCGATTGAAGCCAGTCTGCGCGGGGCGCTGGATCGGCAGGAACTTGTGCTGCACTACCAACCGAAAATAAATCTTCACAGCAACATGATTGTCGGCGTGGAGGCTCTCATTCGCTGGCAGCATCCGGAACGAGGACTGACGCTCCCCCGACACTTCTTATCCATCGCCGAAGACTGTGGCTTGATCCTGCCGATTGGGCGCTGGGTCCTGCGCGAAGCCTGCCTACAGGCACAAGCTTGGGCACAGGCTGGCTTGCCGCGGCTCACCGTTGCAGTCAACACCTCTGGCCTCGAGTTCAACGCTCCCGATTTTCTGAAAAGTATCCGCGCCACTCTCAAGGATACTTGCCTAGAGCCGCACTACCTGGAATTTGAACTGACCGAAAGCGTCCTTATGCGGGATGCTGAATTTGCCAATTCCCTGCTGCATGCGCTCAGGGAACTGGGGGTGAAGGTTGCGATCGATGACTTCGGCACGGGCTATTCCAGCCTCAGTTATTTGAGGCAGTTCCCGATTGATACCCTGAAGATTGACAAGTCGTTCGTGAACAGGATTGCCAGTAGCGTGGACGATGCTACGATTGTCAGTGCCGTTATCAACATGGCTAGAAGCCTCAAGCTCCGCGTGATTGCGGAGGGGGTGGAAACTACAGAGCAGTGTGCGTTTCTTCTGGCCCAGGATTGCGACGAGGGGCAAGGCTACTACTTCGGCCATCCGATGCCGGCAGGGACGCTCGCCACCTTGCTGCAAAATGGCATGCCCGCCCCTCATACCTGATGAGGGGAAATTTCCCTTCAATTCCTTCCACCATTTGACTGGACTGCATCCGCGATAAAAAACTTACAGTTGATAACCAGTTTTATCGTAGGTAAACCTTCCCGCCCTAGCCAGTCTCCTTCCCAACGAGTCTCAAGAATCGTAGCCAAATACTGCATTCAAAGCTTCAACGCTTCCACGTACCCCGTCAATTCCAGATAGCCGTGGCCGGCAGGTTTGCCATCGCGCGTGATGGTCACCGCCCCTTCCCAATAGACCGCTCCGGTCGATTGTCGTGAATCTAGCTCCTGATCATCCATGAGCGGGGTGAGCAGCCATGTGGTCGAGCCGGTCTGGATTCGCATCGAAACAGGATAGGTCGCGTCGGTATGAGGCGAGCGCCAGGCGCGCTGTGGTTCGAACTTCACCTGGTCCGGTTCGAAGCGCGTAAAGCGGCCCGAAGCGTCGCGTATGCCGGCATAGGTCCATACGGTGCGACCGTCTTTACCTCGTATCTGAAATGCCATCAGGGCGGAGCCATCGTCGAGATTGGCGCCGACCCAATCCCATCCACCGGCGCTTGGGTCGAGGTATGCGGTGGACCACTCATGATCGAGCCAGGCTATCCCATTGACGGCTGCCTCTTTGCCGTCGCGCGTCACGACGCCCCGGACTTGTAGCTGAGGTTCGCTGTAATAATAGCTGGCCTGTTCAGGTCGTGGTCCTTTGCGTGAAAAGCCCTGGTGATCTTGCAGCATCGGCGGCTGCGTCGGCGTCAGCGAGAAATCCAGCATGAACTCCCGCCCTTTTATGCTGGTCTGATATCGCCCATTTTCCTCGCGCACCATAGTCCAGTCGCCCAGCTTCACATCGGTGTTTCCATCCTTGGTATAGGCCAGACCAAAACCCTCTCGTGCGCTCTTTTGATCATGCAGCAGTTTGCCAACCGCCGGGTCCGACAATGCGGCGTGAGCAATGATGAGCTGCTTAGGTGCAAAACGGCTCGGGTTCTCCCGATCGTGTTCGGTAGCCACGCGGAAAAAGGTGATCTGAAAGCCGAGTGGTTTTTTATCGGGAGTTTCCAGCCAGCCTGTCACATACCACCATTCGTTGCGAAAAGCGGGGTGGGCGCCGAAGTCCCGAGGGAATGTGAGCGGTATGCTCTGGATCACAGGCGCGAACTGGGGTTTTTCCGCTCCGGCGGAAGAAATCGCCAAGCAGCAAACAACAAAACACATAGCGAAGAAACCAGGCAAACCACGGCGGACCAAAATTTCACCGGGATTTTCGAGCCCATGCCCGTGGTTGCCGGTCCGAGCCATGCGAGCTGAAGTAGTTTGTAAAAATAATCTCATTACCAATCCTCCCGTACCGCCTGTACCGCGTTGCCGTATACCACGCGACGTGCCGACACGAGCGCCGTAGTCGCGGCCGATGCTATCAATATGAGAGCAACCGCCAGTAACCCGCCCCAAGGCAGGCTCATCTGCATGGTCCAGTGGAATGATTGCGGGTTAACGATAAAGACGAGAATCAGGCTGATGCACCAGCCGAGCACGAAACCAAGAAGGATTCCGAGCGCAGTCAGGAGGCCGCCTTCCATAGCAAGCATACCCAGGACCTGCCGGCGCGCCATGCCGATGTGGCGCAGCATGCCAAACTCCCTCGTGCGCGACAGAGCCTGCGCCGAGAAGCTTGCGGCCACACCCAGCAGGCCTATGACAACGGCAACGCCTTCGAGTAGATAGGTGACCGCAAAGCTGCGATCGAAAATGCTCAGGCTTAATGTACGTATCTGCCCTGGTTCGGAAAATTCCAGCGCCGCGCCAAATGGCAAGCGCTTCATGGATGTAATCACTTGCTCAGGTGTTACCCCTTTTTCCAGCCACAGTGCAGCGTCATTCACGAGCCGGTCTTTCGTTATTGCCTGATAATCCTCGAGCCGCATCTGGACTGCGCCAAATTGCCTCCCGTAGTCGCGCCACACGCCAGCCACGACGAAAGCCGGGGTGGGCTGGCCTACCGGCAACGTTACGCGTTTTCCGGGGGTGTAGCCATATAAGTCAACCATTGCTTCGGATACCCAGATCGGGATTGCATCCTTTGGAAGCAGGGCCGGCGCAATGGCCTCGTCGGTCAATGGCAGGGTATTTCCAGGTTCGGCCATATCAATTGGGCGAGCAATCAGTGCCACATTAGGGCGATCCGGATCGAGCGTCAGTTGCGACGATCGTAGAAAATCTGCCCGGGAAATACCGGGTGTATGTGCAATTGCTTCCATTTCGTTGGGAGTGAGGCCGCGGGTATCCCCACCTGTGGCGGTGCGTAAATAGAGATCGGCAGGAAGAATATGCTTCAGCCAATCATCGAGCGACACCCGGAAACTCGTAACCATGATTGCCATGGCGACCATCAGTGTAAAACTTGCCAGCACGCCTCCCAAGGCGATAGCGGCTTGATTGGGCGCATTGGCAAGCCGGGCCAGCACCACTGTCGCCAATGTCGGCATGGTTCCGGACGTGCGCCGGCTAATTGCTGAAAACGCGGCGGAAAAAATCAGGGCGGAAAGGCGAGGCATGAGCAAAATTCCTCCCGCCAGCAATTGTGCCACTGCCAGATAACCAAAAATCGGTAAATCAAAAATTGGAGGCAGTTGGGTAAACAGGGCTCCGGAGGCCAGGCAGAGCAATCCGGGCCAGGGAGTCCCCAGCCTGGAGAGCGCGGCATCTTCACTCCCGGACTTCAATGCCGGGGCGGCGTGAGCGCTCGCCGCCTCCCATGCCGGAACAGCGCTGCCTAGCAAGGTAATGCCCAGGCCCACGATAAAAAAAATGACGGCCGCAAACGGATCAAAATGCACGCTCGGCTTGACGCCTGAAAAAAAACCGGCGCCGAGATCACCACCAAAATAATGCAGTGCGGCCGCAGCGGTCGCATAGCCAAGGACGAGTCCGGCAAGCGACCCGATAGTGCCGAGGATGGTTCCCTCAAATAGAATTTGCCCCAGCAGTTGCCTGCGCGTCAGGCCGAGCACGCGCAACAGCGCGAACTGGTGACGGCGCCGGACGACCGAGAGCGCCTGGGTTGAAAATACCAGAAATGTTCCCGTAAACAGCGCAACCAAAGCGAGCATATTCAGATTGACGCGATAGGCGCGCGACATATTGGCGACGCGAGCTTCCTGATCGGCGGTTTCAGTGATCAGGTATTCACCATATGGTTTCAGCTCCCGCTCAAGCGTTTCCTTGAACTCTTCCCGGTTTACCCCCGGCATTAACTTCAGCTCTATACGCGACAATTGGCCAATGCGCTGAAATCGCCACTGCACGGCAGCAATATCCATCACGCCGAGGCGCTGGCCAGCCCGTGCTCGCCTCAAGCCGCCTGCGATACGCAGCTTGACGGTTTGGGTGCCGGCGCGCAGTTGGAGAAGATCGCCTTGCTTGACTCCCAGCCATTCCATTGCTGCGGGCGAAAGAAAGATGGCATCATCTCCCAGAACGTCAAGTAACTTGTCTTCCGTCGGGATCCCGATCAGATCCGGCGCCATTTGCGAAGCACGAAAAATGTCCAGTCCGAGAATTTTGAGCGTAGCAGGTTTACGCTCATTCGATTTGGCAGGGACAGCAACGTCGAGCTCCAGCACCGGATTCGCAAGCTCGATACCAGGATGCTGCGTCAGGGTTGGATACAGCGATTCGTCGAAAGTCGATCGCGGGCTGCGCAGTTGCAGATCGGATTGCCCTGAAATACTTCTGGCGGCGGCGGAAAATTCATTAAAGGCGGCCGCGTTGATCAGGTGAATAGCAAATCCGAGCGTCACGCCGAGGGCGATTGCAACCATCGCAACAGCCGCTTGCGTCCGATGAGCCTGCCATTCACCCGATAACAGCCAGCGAGACAGCGTGGTCTTGCTCATCCCCTACTTACGCCATCGTCTTGCACGTCGCGGTAAACATCCGCCTGGTCTCGCAAGCCTGCGGGATGTAGTCCGTCTTTTGCCAGCACCAGTACACGGTCCGCGGTGGCGGCAGCAGCATACGAATGAGTAACCATAATGCCGGAGGCGCCGTTCGCCTTGATTTCGGACCGCATCAGCCTGAGGATATCCTGTGCGGTATCCGGGTCAAGATTACCGGTCGGTTCATCGGCAAGAATCAGTTTGGGGCCGTGCACCAGCGCCCGCGCGATGGCGACTCGTTGCAGTTCGCCGCCGGAAAGCTGGCGTGGAAAATGATCTCCCCTACCACGCAGGCCAACAGCCTCCAGCATTTCGTCGGTCCGTTCTACGGTGCGTTCAGCCGGAACACTGTTCAGCAGCAAAGGCAGGGCGATATTCTGCCGCAGCGTGAGGTGCGGGAGGATGTGAAAAGCCTGGAAAACAAATCCAAATTCCTTGCGCCGGAGCCGGGTGGCCGCGTCGTCATCCAATGAAGACATGACGACATCGTCGATCAGTATCTCGCCGGTATCAGGTACATCCAGGCCGGCAATCAGATTCAATAGCGTTGATTTGCCGACCCCGGATTCACCCATTATGGCTACATACTCACCTGCCGCCAGAGTATAGGACAGGTTTACCAGCACCTGTCGCCCGTTAGCGTAGGCTTTACCGATATGGCGCAGTTCCAGCATGGATTTCAGCAACCGGCGTGCAGCATATGACAGCACTTAGCCGTTTTGCATAAGAATGGCTTTGTCGTTCCAGCAAGGCTGGAGTAACAACCTTTGAGAAAAGGAAATTGCATGAGACTCTTCGGGAGGGGAAAGGTCTATTGTAACCGTCTTGCCCGAAATGTTCCTGCTGCATTACAATGTAATGACAATTACTGGAGGTTTTTATGGCAGCGGATTCCCTGCTTCAAACTAGAATTGATAAGGAATTAAAGAAAGAGGCTGTCGCGATATTGGCCGAGATTGGGCTCACGCCCTCGGATGCGGTGCGCGTGATGATGCGCTCTATTGTGCGTGAGCGTACCTTCCCGCTCGATCTGTTTGCGCCCAATGAGGAAACCAAAGCGGCAATGCTGGAATCGCTCGATGCAAAGCCGGGTGATCTGCCTTCATTTTCCACGGTAGAGGAACTGATGGCTGACTTGAATGCGCCAGATTGAGCTGCTTGGCACATTCAAGCGTGACTATAAGCGGGAACTAAAGGGAAGGTATAAAGAGTGTTTGGAAGCTGATTTGAGCGTTGTTGCGACAGCACTCGCAAAAGATCAGCCTCTCGCAAGACACTATCGGGACCACGCATTATCCGGCAATTGGAGCAATTTCTTCAGTTGCCACATTAAGCCGGATTTGATCCTCA
>DATJHX010000154.1:0-4837 GCA_035493655.1 Nitrosospira sp. | reverse complement strand
CCAGGCTGAAAAGCGGCGATCTGCTACTGATTGATGCGGGCTGCGAATTGGATGGCTATGCTTCCGATATCACCCGCACATTTCCGGTAGATGGAAAATTCACCCCCGCCCAAAAGGATTTGTACCAATTGGTGCTCGCTGCGCAGGCCGAGGCGATTGCCACGGTAAAGCCGGGCAACGCCTGGAATGCGCCGCATGAAGCCGCGCTGCGGGTGCTTGCCCAAGGCTTCATCGACTTCGGCCTGTGCCAGGGCAGTATCGATCAGGTCCTTCAGTCGGAAGACTATAAACGTTTTTACATGCACCGCACCGGCCACTGGCTGGGTCTGGATGTGCATGACGCGGGTGAATACAAGATCGGTGGTCAGTGGCGGCCATTACAGCCGGGAATGACACTGACTGTGGAGCCGGGATGCTATGTCCGCCCGGCGGACAACGTACCCCAGCATTTCTGGAATATCGGCATACGTATCGAGGATGATGTAGTGGTGACGGAAAATGGGTGCGAAGTATTGACGTCAGCGGCTCCCAAGAAGGTCGCGGAGATTGAAGAATTGATGCAGGACCGGAAAATCGGTGCAAGTGGACGATAACAACAAAATTGTTATAAAGCGCATCGCGCGGAATGAGAAAACCGGCTCGGCCGAAGAGACGGTGCACGTTTTCCGTCCCGGCCGCGCAGGCCGCTGGCTGATTTATCTGCTCCTGATTCCTGCGTTTATGATCATGGCAGTTCTGGGTGTTTTCTTTTTTACGGCATTTCTTGCATTATTCGTGGTTGCGGCCGCCGCCCTCGGTTTCCGGTTATGGTGGCTGCGTCGTAAAATGCCCCAATCCACAGATACGTCCGAGGGAGAATATCTGGTCATTGAAGATGCGGAAATTGTCGAAGAACGGACCGCAAAGGCGGATGACGTGAACGCCGCTAGAAAGCCGGATGAGCAGGATACGAAGGACAAAAAAGGCAATAAGGAATAGTAAGTTAGGAATAGTAAGTTGGAATATGAGTTGTTCCTTGAAATATAAGTCGCTCTTGAAGCATACGGAAATGCGATGAGCCATCATTACGACTATGACCTTATCATTATTGGCGGCGGCCCGGTTGGCATGGCACTGGCGCTGGCATTGAAAGGCAGCGGCACGACGGTACTGCTGCTGGAGGCGCGAGGGCTGCCTTCGAAAACGGAGGATCCCCGCCCACTGGCATTGTCTCATGGCAGCCGTCTGATCCTGCAACGTCTTGGCGTATGGGAAGCGCTACCTGAAGCCACTCCCATCACCACCATCCACATATCCAACCGTGGCGGGTTTGGCCGAGCCATCTTGACCGCCGCTGAATCAGGCGTGCCCGCCCTGGGTTATGTCCTGAATCACCATGACCTTTTCCGGGCCATGCATGACGCGCTGGGAAGGAGCGAGGGGAAGGCTGGCAGGAAGCGCGGTGGAAAGTCTGTTACCGCCGATATCGATTATCTCACCGGCGCACAAGTAACCAAAGTAGAGACCGACGCCGGGCTGGGGCGGGTCGAATTCAAGCATGAGGGAATAACGAAAATAAAGACTGCCAGACTGCTCGCCGTGGCGGATGGAGGACGCCTTACCGGGCAAATTGAAGGCGTGACGCAGCACGTGCGGGATTATCAGCAGTGGGCGGTCGTTGCACATGTCAAAACCGAGCGCAACTCTGATTTCTCCAGCGATTCATCGGCGAAATTCGCTCCAGGGAAGCGGGAGGGGGGGCTAAGCAATTTACAGACACCTGGGGCCGCCGCTCAGCCCGCTAGAGCCGGCACCGCCGCTATCGTGGGACGCGTGGCTTATGAGCGGTTCACGCCGGATGGCCCAGTGGCCTTATTGCCATTTGGCAGGGGTTTTGCGCTGGTATGGACCGTTTCCCCTTCAGCCGCGCAGGAAATTCTCGCGCTGGATGACGCCGCCTTTCTGGCGAAACTGCACGAGCACTTCGGTGATCGCATTGGCAATTTCATCGAGGCCAGCCAACGCTCAGGTTTTCCTCTCGCGCTCAAATACGTCGAACCTGTTACCGCCCGCCATGTAGTGTTGGTGGGCAACGCAGCGCAAACTCTGCATCCAGTCGCCGGCCAAGGTTTCAACCTGGGGTTGCGCGATGCATGGGAGCTGGCCGAAGAGATCATCACATCACCGCTTGATATAGGTACTCCTGCAATGCTGGCCAGATATCGCGATAAACGGAAGATGGATAGCGGCGCAGGCCGCGTGTTTACCGACTCGCTGGTAAGATTGTTTTCCAATGATAACCTTGGGCTGGACGCGTTGCGCAATCTCGGGCTGAGTGCGCTCGACTGCCTGCCGCAGGCCAAACGTTTTGTAGCCCGGCGTATGATGTTCGGAGCGAGGGGTTGATTCGGCGTTGCTTACATGGCTTGCGCCGCAGTAGTACGAATCTATTCAAAAGTTGTAAAAGCGAGCCTTAGAACGTACTGGCCGCTTCGGTAGCAATCTCCATTTCCTGTTAAGATTGTGCCTTTTTTGTCCTTTGCCGCGTCGGGGTTGCCGCCCTGGCGGCTCCGCTAACTACCGTCATGCAAATCGGTCCGCACATTCTCAAAAATAATCTTATCGTAGCGCCCATGGCCGGGGTGACTGATCGTCCATTTCGGCAATTATGCAAGAGCATGGGGGCCGGTATGGCTGTCTCCGAAATGGTGTCGAGCAACTCGCTGTTATGGGGTTCCGAAAAGACACGGCGTCGTGCCAATCATGAAGGCGAAGTGGACCCCATCTCTGTGCAAATCGCCGGTGCAGATCCGGCGATGATGGCGGAGGCGGCTCGCTATAATGTAGCTCGCGGGGCACAAATTATCGATATCAACATGGGCTGCCCCGCCAAAAAAATCTGTAATGTAATGGCGGGCTCAGCATTACTGACGGACGAACCACTTGTTGGCAGGATACTCGACGCCGTGGTGGGCGCGGTAAGCGTTCCTGTGACGCTCAAGATCCGCACTGGCTGGGATACCCAGCATAAAAATGCTGTCGCGGTAGCACAAATTGCCGAGCGTGCGGGGGTGCAGGCATTGGCTATTCACGGACGCACCCGTGCTTGCGCCTACACCGGTCATGCCGAATATGAAACAATCGCCGCAGTAAAGGCTGCAGTGAAAATTCCCGTTATTGCCAACGGCGATATTACTACGGCGGAAAAGGCCAGGCAGGTACTCGAGCATACCGGGGCGGATGCTGTCATGATCGGCCGGGCTGCGCAGGGACGCCCCTGGATATTTCGCGAGATCAATCACTCTCTGTCGACCGGCACTCACCTCCCCTTGCCGGAGGTGGCCGAGATCCACCGTGTACTGACAAACCATCTTCGTGAGCTCTACGATTTTTACGGAGAATATTCCGGTGTACGCGTGGCCCGCAAGCATATCTCCTGGTACACCAAAGGCCTGGTAGGCTCGGCCACATTCCGGCATGCGATGAACCAGTTACAAACCGCTGATCAGCAGTTGTCCGCGGTGAATGAATTTTTCAGTGAACTTGCCGGCTACGGGCGGCGATTGACTTACGACGAGGCTGAGGTGTTGGTCGCATGAGCATTATTAATGAAAACGAAATCGCCCGTTGCGTACGCAAAGCTGTGGAAGAGTATTTCAGTGACCTGGACGGCGAAAAGCCCCACGCTATTTACGATATGGTGATACGCAGCGTGGAAAAGCCCCTGATAGAGATGGTGGTCGAGCAGGCTGGCGGCAACCAGACGCGCGCTGCAGAATTGCTCGGTATCAACCGCAACACGCTCCGCAATAAAATGAAGCAGTACCAGATCAAATAGTAACGCCACGCACAGCGTCTTCGGCAATTCCGTCTGAAAATCCCCATGAACATCAAGCAAGCCCTCATCAGCGTTTCCGACAAGACCGGCATTGTTGAATTCGCGCGCGAGCTGAGCAGCCTGGGAGTGGCTATCCTGTCCACTGGCGGAACCGCCAGCTTGCTGAAGGATTCGGGGCTCACCGTAACAGAAGTGGGTGACTACACCGGCTTTCCTGAAATGCTCGACGGACGGGTGAAAACCCTGCACCCAAGGATTCATGCCGGCATTCTCGCACGAAGGGACTCATTCGAGCACATGGCGGCTATGGAAAGGACCGCAATTCCAACGATCGATCTGGTCGTCGTGAACCTTTATCCTTTTAGCCAAACCATAGCTCGTCCGGATTGCAGCCTGCAAGAGGCGATTGAAAACATCGATATTGGCGGGCCGGCCATGGTGCGAGCTGCGGCAAAGAATTATAAAAGCGTGGCGGTCGTTACCGATCCGGCGGATTACGCCCCCGTGCTGCAGGAAATGAAAGCGGGCGGCGGCATGGTTACCCAGGAATTGCGCTTCCAGCTCGCCTGTAAGGCCTTCTCGCACACTGCTGCCTACGATGGCGCCATCAGCAATTACCTCACCTCGATGGATGGCGAAGCGGGGGAGCGGCAGGTCTTCCCGCGACGCCTCAATCTCAATTTCAATCTTGCCCAGCATTTGCGCTATGGCGAGAACCCGCATCAGCAAGCCGCCTTTTACCGGGACCTCATACCTGTGTCAGGCGGCCTTGCCAGTTACACCCAATTGCAGGGCAAGGAGCTGTCTTACAACAATATCGCCGATGCGGATGCGGCGTGGGAATGTGTGAGGACCTTCGATGCTCCTGCCTGCGTTATAGTCAAGCACGCCAATCCCTGTGGTGTGGCTGTGGCCGATACGCCGCTTGATGCCTACAAGCTGGCCTTTACCACCGACCCCACGTCCGCCTTTGGCGGCATCATTGCTTTTAACCGAATCGTGGATGAAACCGCGGCGGAA
>DATJHX010000153.1:0-15322 GCA_035493655.1 Nitrosospira sp. | reverse complement strand
TGGCGAATCTGTACTTGCTGAGAAGGCGGCTGATGGCCGCCTGAGGGCCGAAATACGTCCGCTATGCCCCAAGGCGGACAATGAAACAGAAAAAGGGCGACTCGGCAGTAAAATAGGGCCCGGGAAATAACTGACTGGTTGGGCTGTCGTCAAAAAAACGGCAGCAGCCCGCTTAAATCTAGAAATCGCTATTTGTTCAGCGGTTCCTTAACAAGTCGCGGCTATTCACGGGAAGATTCCGTGCAGTAAGATGCACGGCTTCTGGAAACGACAGGATATGGCCGCGCATTTGATTTCACTCGAAGGATTATTAATAAATGGCTGATTCAGAAAATCGCAATGAAAGCTGGGAAAGGAGCGTACTGGAAAAACTGGCTCTTTCTTCGTTGCAGGAGCAGCGCAGGGCGCGGCACTGGAGCATATTTTTCAAGTCGCTGGCCTTTATATACCTGTTCATCTTGTTATTCTACTGGTTAGGACTGTTCTCTCAAAATGAGATATCCATGTCCGGCAAGCACACTGCCTTGGTCGATCTGCGGGGAGTTATCTCTCCTGATACCCTCAGCAGCGCGGAGAATATCAACGCCGGTTTGCAACATGCGTTTAGAGACAAGAAAACACAGGGTGTGATACTGCGCATTAACAGTCCTGGGGGCAGTCCAGTGCAGTCGGGCTACATTACTGATGAAATCAGGCGCCTGCGCACGGAATATCCCGATATTCCGCTTTATGCTGTAGTCGAGGATATTTGCGCCTCCGGTGGATATTATGTTGCCTCAGCCGCAGATAAAATATATGTCGACAAGGCCAGCATGGTCGGTTCCATTGGCGTGCTCATGAACGGATTCGGTTTTACCGGGACGATGGAAAAGCTTGGTATCGAGCGGCGACTGCTCACGGCAGGCGAGAACAAGGCTTTCCTTGATCCCTTTTCACCCGCTAACGTTGAGCAGGAGAAATACGCCAGGAAAATGCTGGGTGAAATTCACCAGCAATTTATCGAGGTCGTCCGGCAAGGCAGGGGCCAGCGCCTCAAAGAAGATCCTGAAATATTTAGTGGCATCATGTGGACTGGCGAAAGAAGTGTTGAGCTTGGGCTAGCCGATGGGACGGGAAGTGCAGAATATGTAGCCCGTGAAATTATCAAGGCAGAGCACATTGTGGACTACACCACTCGGGAAGGATTTGCAGAGCGCTTTGCAAAACGCTTTGGTGCGGTCGCGGCCCAGGCGCTGGTCAATGCGGGAATGGAGTGGGCCCTGCAATAATATGTATATGCTTACCTTTCAGGCATTTCCTTTCCCCTTCCATGTGGGATCTACGAGCCTCTATCCATGCAATAGGAAAATGGCGGGTTTTTTATTGAGATCGGGTAAAGTGCGGCGCCATTCCCTGACTGTTTTGGTAGCAATATATTCATCTTCCAACGTGAGGCTGGCCGAAATGCAGAGAACCGTATCATTCCGGCAGGTAGAGATAAGGCAATCCAGCACTTTTTGATTCCGGTAGGGTGTCTCGATAAATATTTGAGTCTGGTCATGGGCTATCGAAGCCTTTTCCAACTCAATAATTGTAGCAGTGCGCTTGCCACGATCCGTGGGAAGGTATCCGTGGAATGTGAAGCGCTGACCATTCAATCCCGACGCCATGAGTGCCAATAATATGGAGGAGGGTCCCACCAGCGGCACGACTCGAAGACTCTTTTGATGAGCCAGTCGCACCAGGCTTGCCCCTGGGTCGGCCACCGCCGGGCAACCCGCTTCGGATAACAGGCCGATATCATGCCCCGCAAGCAGGGGCTCGAGTAGCGCTTCCAATTCCGACGGTCGCGTATGCTCATCCAATATCCTCATGCTGATGCCCTGCAATGAGGCGGTGCCCGCCTGTTTTAGAAAGCGCCTGGCCGCCTTGGGATGTTCGACAACATACTGATCCAGCCTGGCTGCGCATTCACGAACTCTGACAGGAATCGTCCAATCAATATCACCTTCCCCCAACGGAACCGGGATGAGATAGAGAGCACCCGTCGTCACACTATCTCTATGCCTTCGTCCGTAAGCATTTCAACCAGTGCAATCAGTGGCAATCCAATCAAGGCGGTCGGATCATCGCTCACCACGCGTTCGATCAACGCGATACCCAGCCCCTCCGATTTGGAACTGCCGGCGCAGTGATAGGGTTGTTCCTTTTGAAGATAATTTTCGATTTGACGATCAGTGAAATTGCGGAATTTGACCTGCGAAGTAACAAGTCGCGCCTGAATGCGCCTGGTTCGGCCATTGAACAGGCTCAGGGCGGTATAAAACGTGACCTCTTTTCCGCTTATGGAGCGCAGTTGCCTGGTCGCATTGGCATGGTTTAATGGTTTGCCGAGCTGCGTCCCTTCGAGTACTGCTGCCTGATCAGCCCCGATAACCATTGCGACGGGATAAACGGCAGCAACGGCACGCGCCTTGCCGGTCGCCAGGCGCAGCGCAGTGGCGTCAGGGCGCTCGTTTGTAAGGGGAGTCTCATCTATATCCGGACTGAATACTTCAAACGGGATTTGCAGTCGGCGAAGCAACTCGTGGCGATAAATGGAACTGGACCCCAAAACAAGCTGCTGAGTAATTTCTTTATTCTTCAACGTTTTCTTCTGGACGACTTTTGACACTCCGGAGCAAAGAATATATGATGCGCGCCACATTGCCCCCTGGAAATTTTAAGCTCCTTGAATTTTAACCTAAATCGGGCCAATAAAATTCCTGAAAACCGCATTTTATCAGCAAGGGGTATAACAATTCCTATTGGCGGGGAATGAGGGACGGCAGCCAAAAAGTAAAAGATGGATCAGCCTCATGCCGGTCAGTATAGCGGTGCATAGGATTGGCTCGGCTCAACAGTAAGGGGGCCGGCCTGGCATTATGGTGGGGAGTGGATGACTGTGGGGCGTGGTAGAACGCCGTTGCGATTACCGGTGATTTCCCTTGGCCATTACCATCGGATACTTATCTGTCACCGATGGTTCTTCAATTGCCCACCCCGGTGCTCCCATTAGACATTCGTGGAATTCCTGAAGGGTGTTTAATGCGCATTGAATTTAAGGGACTCATTCGGGCGAATGCATCGCAAGGGCAAGCATGCATACGGGTAGCCAGGAATAGTCCAAATGGGTATTGCAAATACCCTGCATGCCCATATATCAGAACGACCGGAATTTGTTATTAAAAGCCCATGTCCTCGCCGCCTGTCATAGATGCTCTGGATTTTGCCCGTACCGCCGGAGCGCTCCATGGTAAAATAGCCGTCTCCGCCCTGGAGCGTTTGCAGGATTACCTGATCGAAAATAACGGCGAGTTGCGGTATGAGGTCGTTGGCGCTTTAAACAGCGATGGCAAGCCGATTCTGCGAATTTCCGCTGAGGGATTGATAAAACTCCGATGTCAGCGTTGCCTGGGCGAGCTCGTGCATGTGCTGGATCTTCGCACGGACCTGTTATTGGTACAGACTGAAAAGGAACTCTCTTCTTTAGATGAAGATGAATCGGTTGACTGTATTCTGACCGAGCCCAATCTGGATGTTCTGGCGTTGGTTGAGGATGAAGTCATCCTGAGTCTGCCAATCTCGCCACGTCACGACGAGGGTGAATGCTCGATCGAACACCGGCTCAGCATTGATACCGCGGAGCAAAAGTCACTTTTTGCCGCACTCACGGCGTTTAAAAAACTGCATTAAATTATATTGAGGAGTTGATTATGGCGGTTCAACAAAACAAAAAATCCCCATCAAAACGAGGCATGCATCGCTCGCACGATTCTCTGAGCAATCCGCCATTGACGGTAGAGCCCGGCACCGGTGAGGTTCATTTGCGCCACCACATCAGTCCGAACGGTTTTTACCGCGGGAGGAAGGTCATCAAGACCAAGGAAGAGTAACTTCGCCACATCCTTCTGAGGATCAGGATTTCAGTTTATCCCGGCCCGGTTTATCCCGGCCTTAAGGGCGCGAAATTGAACATTACCGTAGCCATAGATTGCATGGGTGGCGATCATGGCCCTCATATAACGGTTCCCGCAGCCGTCAATTATCTCCATCGTCATTCTGAGACCGATATCATTTTGGTGGGTCTGCCTGAGGTGATTGAATCGGAGTTGCGTTCCCTCAAGTTTGTGCCCAGCCCACGGATGAGGCTTCGCGCCGCCAGTGAAGTCGTCGGAATGGATGAATCGCCCGCGCTTGCGTTACGTGGTAAAAAAAATTCTTCGATGCGCGTTGCCATCGACCTGGTCAAAAGCGGCGAAGCTCAGGCCTGCGTCAGTGCGGGCAACACAGGGGCGTTGATCGCAACTTCCCGGTTCGTGCTGAAAACACTCCCCGGCATCGACCGGCCGGCGCTTGCCGTGGTTTTGCCCACAATCAGGGGGCACACGTATGTGCTCGATCTCGGCGCCAACGTGGACTGCACTGCGGAGCACCTGCTTCAATTCGGCGTAATGGGAGCGACGCTGGTCTCATCTGTTGAAAATAAGGAGAAGCCCAGCATCGGCTTGCTGAATATAGGGGAGGAAGAGATCAAGGGCAATGAAGTGGTCAAACAGGCTGCGGAGCTGCTGCGCGACAGCGGGTTGAATTTTTATGGGAATATTGAAGGTAACGATATTTATAAAGGAACGACTGACGTGGTGGTATGTGATGGCTTTGTTGGCAATGTCGCACTGAAAACTTCAGAGGGTGTTGCGCAGATGCTTTCCACTTTCCTGCGCGAGGAATTCAGGCGCAATCTCCTCACAAGATTTGCCGGCCTCATAGCGATTCCGGTTATCAAAGCATTTAAACGACGGATCGATCACAGGCGGTACAATGGCGCAAGCTTGCTGGGGTTGCGTGGAATTGTCATAAAAAGCCACGGATCGGCTGACAGTCATGCATTTGGTTTCGCCATCGCACGGGCGGTGGATGAGGTTCGAGGCGGTATGCTGCGCCATATCAGCGAACGTGTAGCGCAGTTGCCGCATCATTTTAAAAATTCACCTTCCTATGCTCGGCCGGCGGAAGAGCGTCCCGCATGATGTATTCCAAGATCACGGGAACAGGTGGCTACCTGCCGGAAAAAATTCTCACTAACCACGATCTTGAGCGCATGGTGGATACCAGCGACGAGTGGATACGCAGCCGTACCGGTATTGTGGAGCGACACATCGCAGCAGATAGCGAAATGGCAAGCGATCTGGCGCTCAATGCCAGCCGGCAAGCAATGAAGGCTGCCGGTGTTACTTCCGCTGAGATCGATCTGATCATCGTCGCCACCACCACCCCCGACATGATTTTCCCCAGCACCGCCTGCATTCTACAGAATAAGCTTGGCGCGAGGGGTTGCCCGGCGTTCGACGTGCAGGCCGTATGCAGCGGTTTCATTTACGCTCTGGCTACGGCGGATATGTATATTCGCGCCGGTAGATGTCGTACTGCCCTGGTGGTTGGCACTGAAATTTATTCGCGCATACTCGACTGGACAGACCGTAGCACATGCGTGCTCTTCGGGGACGGTGCGGGAGCGGTGATACTGACCCGAAGCGCGCAGCCGGGTATCGTTTCCAGCCACTTGCATGCTGACGGGAGCTACAGCAACATACTTGCGGCTCCAGGAAATTTCTGCGGTGGCAAGGCCAATGGTAGTCCGTTCGTGATGATGGAAGGCAACACGGTTTTCAAATTTGCGGTAAAGGTTCTGGAAGAAGTTGTCCATGAGGTTCTTGTTGAAAACCATTTACAGGTATTCGACATCGATTGGCTTATTCCGCATCAGGCCAACATACGTATTATCATTTCCACTGCCAAAAAATTAGGTTTGCCCATGGAAAAAGTGATCATCACCCTCGAGGGGCAGGGTAATACTTCCGCTGCCTCCATTCCGCTGGCCCTGGATATTGCCGTGCGCGACGGACGAATCAAAACAGGCCAGAATGTGCTGATGGAGGGCGTGGGCGGCGGTTTCACCTGGGGTGCGGTATTGGTTCGGTGGTGAAATATGGCGCCTCTGGCAGATCTGGAGCGTTCGGCTTCTTTGGAGCCGCTTATTGGTTGCTCACAATCCATGTTTTCGCTCTCAGCATAGTTACCCTCGTACTCACCCTTCGGGCAGGCGAAAACCGAAGCTTATTGAATAACCCGCTGATATATATTGATGAGCTTCCCTGAAAAATTTGCCTGCGTCTTTCCTGGCCAGGGATCCCAATCGGTCGGAATGATGGATGGGTACACCGATTTTCCCATAGTGCGCGAAACCTTCGCCGAAGCTTCCGACATCCTTGGGGAGGATTTCTGGGCAATGGTGCGCGACGGCCCGGCAGATACTCTAAACCTGACTATCAATACCCAGCCGCTGATGCTGATCGCTGGCGTTGCGGTACATCGTGCCTGGAATACTCTAGGGGATGTAAAACCGGTATTCATGGCTGGCCATAGTCTTGGAGAGTACACCGCGCTGGTGGCTTCGGGGGCGCTGGCCTTCAGTGATGCCTTGCCGCTAGTACGTTTTCGCGCGGAAGTTATGCAGGAGGCGGTACCGGAAGGCGCGGGCGCGATGGCGGCTATTCTCGGGCTTGACGATGAGCTCGTGCGGGTGGTCTGTAACGAAGTTACCGGCTCTTCCCATGGCGAATTGCTGGAACCGGCCAACTTTAACTCACCTGGTCAAATCGTTATTGCGGGCCATAAGAATGCTGTACTGCGTGGAATGGAACTGGCAAAACTCAGGGGCGCTAAACGAGCGGTATTGTTGACCGTAAGTATTCCTTCACATTGCTCATTGATGAGCCCAGCAGCGGAAAGGCTGCGTGAACGTCTGGAGGAAGTCGTGCTCGATGTGCCGGAAATTCCATTATTGCATAATGCGGATGTGCAACAGCATGAAGATCCGGAAACAATAAAAGAGGTTTTGATACAGCAGTTGTTTAGTCCGGTGCAATGGACTGAAATCATCCATTCCTTTGCGAACGCAGGGATTACCTGCGTGGTGGAATGCGGCCCGGGCAAGATACTTTCCGGGCTTAACAAGCGGATTTCCGCAAATTTGCAGAGCCTGGCATTGTCGGACAGTGCAGCGATCCGAAATGCTGACAGTATATTGAGGCGGAGTGAATGACCTGGAGCAAATGATTTGTCGCTCTGTTGCGCAGGCTTTATCTGTTTTATCTGCCTTGGTTCATAATCGAACTACCGGGGAGTGACATTGCAAAATCAAATAGCACTGGTAACTGGCGCAAGCCGGGGTATTGGCCGGGCGATTGCGCTTGAGCTGGGTAGGCAAGGCGCCACCATTGCTGGTACCGCCACAACCGCGGAGGGCGCCGGACTTATCAGCCATTATTTGAAGGAGGCTGAAATCAAGGGGGACGGCATGATACTGAACGTAAATGATGCCGCCCAGATAGAAAGCATTCTAAAAACAGTGCATGAAAAGTTCGGCGATGTCGCCATACTGGTAAACAATGCAGGCATTACTCGCGACAATTTGCTTATCAGGATGAAAGACGAGGAATGGGACGACATTATGGAAACGGATCTCAAGTCGGTATTCCGTTTGAGCCGGGGCGTGCTGCGCGGCATGATGAAAGCTCGTTACGGGCGCATTATCAATATTTCTTCGGTGGTAGGTTCTACCGGCAATTTAGGGCAGGCGAACTATGCGGCGGCCAAAGCTGGCATATTCGGCTTCAGTAAGTCTCTTGCGCGCGAGGTCGGCAGTCGCCATATTACTGTTAATTGCATTGCGCCCGGATTTATAGAGACCGATATGACGCGTTCCCTCACTACCCAGCAGCAGCAAAGCCTGATCCAGCATGTGCCGCTGGGCAGGCTGGGGCGGCCTGAAGAAGTCGCTTCGGTCGTGGCATTTATTGCCTCGCCGGCAGCGGGCTATATCACCGGCGCGACCATTCACGTAAATGGCGGCATGCATATGGATTAACTAGCAATTCGTGGCGAAACCTCTCGACGGCCTCGAGGTCCGGTTTTGAAATCTGGTTCCCGTCCAACCAACTTTCGAAAATCAGAGGCTCGTCACAGCGTTTCCATGTTTCGCGCTGGAGAGTGTTTCGATTTTATTAATATGGGAAAACTTGTTAGAATGGCGGCGTTTTTCTTACCGGAGAAGAGGTAGTTAGATGGAAAATGTAGAACAGCGTATAAAAAAAATCGTGGCCGAGCAACTGGGAGTGAACGAGGCCGAAGTCAAGAATGAGTCTTCCTTTGTGGATGATCTGGGGGCCGATTCACTTGATACTGTAGAGCTGGTCATGGCGCTGGAAGAGGAATTCGAATGCGAAATCCCTGACGAAGAGGCAGAAAAAATAAACACCGTTCAGCAGGCCATTGATTACATAAACTCCCACACCAGTTAATTCTTGCCTTTCAGCAATTTTCTATTGGAGTCATTTTGTCCAAGCGCAGGGTAGTCGTCACCGGGCTGGGTATCATTTCGCCTGTCGGTAACACCGTTTTGAATGCATGGGACAATGTTCTTGCTGGAAACTCGGGCATTACCCGCATTACCCGCTTCGATGCTTCCGCATTGGCTTCCCAGATAGCGGGAGAAGTCAAGGATTTTGACGTTACGCAATATCTTTCTGCCAAAGACGCGCGCCGAATGGATATTTTCATTCATTTCGGCATGGCGGCCGGCATTCAGGCGGTGAGGGATGCGGGGATTGAAAATGTAGACGGCCAGCTTCTCGATGCGGAACGTATAGGGGTCAATATCGGTTCAGGTATTGGAGGCCTGCCAATGATCGAGGGTACGCACGACGCTTATCACGCCGGTGGTCCTCGCAAAATTTCTCCGTTCTTTATTCCCAGTACCATCATCAACATGATAGCTGGCAATCTCTCGATCATGTTCGGATTCAAAGGCCCAAATCTTGCCATCGTAACCGCCTGCTCCACCGCCACCCATTGTATCGGCGATTCAGCCCGGCTGATCGAATATGGCGACGTGGATATTATGGTAGCGGGTGGTGCCGAGTCCTGCGTAACCCCGCTTGCCGTCGGAGGGTTTGCGGCAGCGCGGGCGCTATCCACTCGCAATGATGATCCTGCTACTGCCAGCCGGCCATGGGATAAAGGCCGGGATGGTTTTGTGTTGGGCGAGGGGGCGGGGGTTCTGGTATTGGAGGAGCTGGAGCATGCCAGGCGGCGCGATGCCAAAATTTATGCCGAGTTGGCTGGTTTCGGCATGAGCGCGGACGCTTACCATATGACTGCTCCCTGCGAAGACGGGGAGGGCGCCGCGCGCTGTATGGCGAACGCGCTGAGAAATGCGGGCATGGACGCCACTGAGGTTGATTATATCAACGCGCACGGTACTTCCACGCCTCTGGGAGATATCGCGGAGACGGTCGCGGTGAAGCGCTGTTTTGGTGAACATGCGAAAAAGCTTGTAGTGAACTCTACCAAATCAATGACCGGCCACCTGCTCGGTGCAGCGGGAGGGATCGAGGCAATATTTTCAGCCCTGGCGGTCCATGACCAGATCGCGCCGCCGACTATTAACATTTTCGACCAGGATGAGCAGTGTGACCTGGATTATGTGGCCAATGCGGCGCGGCCGATGAGGATTGACGTGGCGATGTCAAACTCATTCGGTTTCGGGGGCACCAATGGCACACTGATTTTCCGCAAAATCTAGGTTAAGGGAACCTATGGATAAGTCCTCCGCGGAGCGCGTTGCGGATAAAATCGGGATGATCACCAGCCACACGACGCACATCGTAGCTAGAGCTACGATGCCAAGGAGTGCAACGAAGTGGCGCCCCAGAGCGTGGCACGAGGAGCCTCACGCCGCTGGGATCGAGCAGCGGCGGGAATGCCGCGGCCGCATAGTTGAGGCGCTTGCGTCCCGCTGCGGGGTCGCATCTTCCTCTGGAGGGTCCGCCCCTACGCGGTCATGCCCGATTTTACCGCAGCCCGAAGCGACAGGGTTTTACGGGCGGTCTGCTTTGTCAGCCTCTTAGCGAAGGGGATCAGCCATTCGCGTCGTCGCCTTTCGCGCATCCCATCCCGCAAAGCCATCGTCGCGCCCACGTGGGACTTATTCATAGGTTCCTTGCATGCGCAAGCTAAAACGCCTGCTTTACCTGATAATTATCGCGGTATTTCTGTTTACTGGATGGGTTGCGTATCGGCTTAATAGTCCTGTTCAGCTTCCCTCCCTTCCCTACGAATTTTCGGTTGAACCGGGCAGCAGCTTAAAAATTGTCGCAAACCAACTCGCCGATGCGGGGGTTTTGCCCGACGCCTGGTCATTTATCCTGTTGTCCCGGTTAATGGGTGTTGCGTCATCGCTCAAAGCGGGTGACTATGAAATCACGGCCAGCACTTCGCCACTGGAACTACTGAAGCGCATTACCAAAGGTGACATCAGCCAAAGTGAGATCAGGTTTATAGAAGGCTGGACTTTTTCTCAACTCAGGCAAACCCTGGATCAGCATCCCGCTGTCCGGCATGATACTACCGGCCTGAGTAATGGCGAGATAATGAAGTTAATAGGGGCGCAGGAACCCGCAGCGGAAGGCCTTTTTTTCCCTGACACCTATTACTTTGCGCGCGGCAGCAGCGATGCAACAATATTAAAACGCGCTTATCACGCCATGCAGAACCATCTTAATGACGCCTGGACTGGACGCTCGGCAAATCTCCCGTTGAAAGATCCGTATCAGGCTTTGATTCTGGCGTCGATCGTCGAAAAAGAAACGGGCAGGGAAAGCGACCGCAGCATGATCGCCAGCGTATTCCTTAACCGGTTGCGGTTGAGTATGATGCTGCAAACCGATCCTACCGTTATTTACGGGCTGGGTGACAAGTTCGATGGAAACTTGCGCAAGAAAGACCTTTTAGCCGATCAGGAATACAACACCTATACACGCCGGGGCTTGCCGCCCACTCCAATTGCGATGCCGGGATTGCCCTCGATTCAGGCGGTATTAAATCCCGCCAGGACCAATGCGTTATATTTTGTTTCAAAAGGAAATGGAGAATCCCACTTCTCTCATAGTCTCGAAGAGCACAACAGGGCAGTATCGAGGTATCAAAAACGGTAATCGCAGCTCCGTTCACGGACTGGACTCCAAAATTCCGCAACCGTCCCTTCAATTTAACTTCACACAGGAAGGAGCAAATGAGCCACACGTTATATGAAGCTTCTGTTCTCCGCGTCCAACGCTGCGAATTAGCTGTTCCGGGCTCGAACCCGGCTATGTTTGAGAAAGCGCTGAAAAGCGGCGCCGATTTCGTTTTCCTTGATCTTGAAGATGCGGTTGCTCCCGACGATAAACTGTCAGCGCGTAAAAACGTTATCGAAGCGCTCAATGATCTGGATTGGAAAGGCCACGGCATCACAATATCAGTACGCATTAACGGCCTGGACACACAATTCATGGTTCGGGACGTTGTCGATCTGATCGAGAAGGCGGGCCACAAGCTGGATACGCTGCTGGTACCCAAAGTGGGCGTTTACGCGGACGTCTATATGGTCGAGGCGATGGTAAGTCAACTGGAGATGCAGCAAGGTCTCAGGAATAAAATCGGTGTCGAGGCATTGATAGAAACGGCTCTGGGAATGGCAAATGTTGAAGACATCGCCCGAAGCGGCGCGCTAGGTCGTCTTGAAGCACTGCATTTTGGCGTGGCCGATTATGCTGCCAGCAATCGTGCCAGAACAACAAACATTGGGGGACTCAACCCGGACTATCCAGGCGATCAATGGCACGCTGCGCTCAGTCGTATGACTGTAGCCTGTCGTGCTTATGGTTTACGTCCTATTGATGGTCCTTTTGGCGATATCAAGGATCCCGAGGGTTATAAGCTGGCTGCCAGAAGAGCCGCTGCCTTGGGGTGCGAAGGCAAATGGGCCATCCATCCGTCCCAGATAGCGCTTGCAAATGAGGTCTTCACGCCGCCCGCGGCGGAAATTGAAAAAGCGCAACGCATTCTGGAAGCCTTGAAAGAGGCGGCCGCGCAGGGTAAAGGCGCGGCCGCGCTGGATGGTCGACTGATCGATGCCGCCTCGGCAAGAATGGCCAACAACGTCGTTAAAATGGCAGAGGCTATAGGTGCAAACTCGGTATAATGCACATCTTGAGGCCGCGTTTAGCGGCCTTTTTTATAGCATTGTAGCGGCCTTTCTTTTGATTTTCTAAATGGCTGTCGGCACCTAGCCGCTTGCCCGGAATTTATTCAAGTACCTGGCCGCTCATGAATCGTGAGATACGCAGGCTTTCAGGAATGAGCGGACGTGTCGATGGAGTGACTTGATCTGTTTTGATATAAAAACAAATAAGGTGATGCATTGGATATTCACGAGTATCAGGCAAAGGAAATATTAACAAAGTACGGCGTTAAAACCGCGGAAGGCGGTCTGGCTTACAGCCCCGAGGAGAGCGTGCAGCGAGCCAGGGAAATAGATGGGAATGTATGGGTGGTCAAGGCACAGATTCATTCGGGAGCGCGCGGCAAGGCGGGCGGCATAAAGGTATGCAAAACGCATGACGAGGTCAGAACCGCTGCGGAAGAGCTTTTGGGAAAAAATCTCGTTACTCATCAGACTGGGCCGGCGGGCAAGGTTTGTTCAAGGGTATATGTCGAGGCAGGGATGCAAATCGTTAAAGAAATGTATCTCTGCTTTCTCATCGACCGGAGCTTTGAGCGCATCGTAATGATAGGGTCCGGCAAAGGCGGAATGGAAATTGAGGAATTAACCCGTACGAATCCTGATGCGATCAAAAAGATTTATATCGAACCGGCTGTCGGCCTGCAGGATTTTCAGGCGCGCGAGATGGCCTTTGCCTTGGGGGTGGAGGCCACGCAATTGAGTCACGCCGTGAAGGGTATACGAGGCTGTTACCGCGCCTTGCGAGATCTCGACGCCAATATGCTGGAAATCAACCCGCTGGTTGTAACCGGAACCGGCGAACTCATCGCCCTTGACGCAAAAATGAGTTTTGATGACAACGCGTTATTCCGGCGTCATGAGATCGCCGAATTGCGCGATAAGACTCAGGGAGATCATCGCGAAGTGGCGGCTGCGGATTATGGTCTGAGCTATATCGGGCTGAAAGGCGATATCGGATGCATGATCAATGGTGCGGGCTTGGCCATGGCTACCATGGACATGATCAAGCTGGCCGGCGGCGAACCTGCCAATTTTCTTGATGTAGGTGGCGGCGCCTCCGCCGAGCGTACGGAAAGGGCATTTCGATTAGTATTGGCTGACAAGGGTGTCAAGGCGATATTGGTCAACATATTTGCCGGAATCAACCGCTGCGACTGGATTGCCGAGGGTGTTGTACACGCAGTCAGGAATATTGACATGCAGGTTCCGCTGGTCGTCCGCCTATCAGGAACAAATGTCGAGGAAGGACGTCGCATTATTGCTGAGAGCGGTCTGCCTATCATCACAGCGGCAACGCTGGCGGAAGCGGCCAATAAAGTTGTCCAGGCCCGCGATGAAGTGATTGCTGAAGAAAGCAAAGGAAACTAAATGGCAATTCTGATCAACGAGAGCACACGAATCATAGTCCAGGGTTTCACCGGAAAAATAGGGACCTTTCATGCGAAGGACATGATCGCTTATGGATCCAACATCGTGGGGGGCGTTACGCCAGGTAAGGGTGGTCAGCAGCACCTGGGCCTGCCGGTTTTCAATACGGTAAAAGAAGCGGCACAGGAAGTGGGGGCGGATGCTACCATCGTTTTTGTCCCGCCAGCATTCGCGGCGGATTCGATCATGGAGGCAGCAGATGCGGGAATCAGATACTGTGTGGCTATTACGGATGGCATTCCAACTCAGGACATGATGACCGTCAAGAATTTTCTGCGCCGCTTCCCGGTGGAAAAAAGAATGGTACTGACAGGGCCGAACTGCGCAGGCACCATTAGTCCGGGGAGGGCGATGCTGGGGATCATGCCCGGACATATCTACATCAAAGGCAATGTCGGAATTGTTGCCCGCTCGGGCACACTGGGCTATGAAGCGGCTGATCAGATGAGGATAATGGGAATAGGCATATCGACATCGGTAGGTATTGGCGGAGATCCGATTATCGGCAGTTCGCATCGAGATATCCTTGAAAGATTCGAAGAGGACGACGAAACCAAAGTAGTGGTCATGATTGGTGAGATCGGTGGGCCGCAGGAAGTCGATGCAGGCCTTTTTGCGAAAGAGCATATGAGCAAACCCGTGATTGCGTATATAGCAGGGTTAACCGCTCCTGAAGGCCGTCGCATGGGGCATGCTGGAGCGATTATCTCGTCGGCGGGAGAGAGTGCGGCCGAAAAGGTGGCGATGCTGAAGGAATTGGGTGTCACCATCTGCCCGACGCCTTCTGCAATTGGTGACACTGTTGCAGCGGTTTTTAAAGATCTTTAAGCCGGTTCTCCCCGTGGGCCCCTTATGAAAGGCTTGATCGCGGCGATCCTGCAATATGATTTCCGACGGCTTGTGGTTTTTATCTATATGAAATCTGTGTATGGTTGAGGCTGGAATGCTGGAGGCATGAGAAATGGCAATCGGCTGGATGACGGCACTAAAAATCATTCCCTGGGGCAATGTATTAGAATCCGCACCACATATCGTAAAAGCAGCAAAGCACCTCTTTTCGGCAGTGAAAACAGATTCGGACAATTTCGCTACCGGCCCCAGTGTGTCTGCGGGAGAGGATTTCATCAGCCTCAATCAGCGTGTTCGGGCGATGGAGGCAAAGATCACTGAATTGAGAGAAGAGCAGAAAGCCTCTGCGGAGTTGATTAAATCACTGGCTGAGCAAAATGCCTTCGTGGTCGAGGCCATCGAGGTATTCCGGGTGCGATTAAGGATTCTGCTCGTTATCTGCGTTTCACTGTTTGGCATATTGGCTGGTCTCGTGTTTTGGCTGGCGACCAAATAGGATAGAAACGGATGAGGTGGGCAGGCAAAATAAATGAGCTTTTTCCATAAACCTCTATAAGCCCTTCGTAACGCATCGCTCAATTTCCTTGACACATATGCGGGTAGGGGGTTAGGCTAGGCGGTGTTTCAGGCTGGTCCTGAGATCTTGGGAATTTCCGGGATTTGCGGTTTTCCAGAGGTTTATCGGTAACAAAGCAGCAAGCAGCAGCGGTGGGATGCATACTACATATCGGGTATCAGGGGGGGGTGGAAAGTCTGTCGGATGCATAGTGGGTAAGCAGGAACAGGCGGGATACCTGATATTGAAAACAAACAATTACTACGGAACGAAGGAGAAGAAGAGATGTTATTGAAGCCCTGGCTGAGGGGGTTCGTGATAGGGATGGGCGCATTGCTGGCGGC
>DATJHX010000152.1:0-8152 GCA_035493655.1 Nitrosospira sp. | reverse complement strand
CGGCGGCGAGGATTGTAGCTGTGGCGCAGCCGTACTGAACGGCTCGGTCCGGGTTCCTGCTTCGGCCCTCGCATCCGCCTGCCGCTTTTCCAGGCTGACCTCGTTGCCGCGGTAGATCTCGTAAACGAGCAGCAACAAGGCCACAAAGGTCATGACGCCAATGATCAGGTTGCGCTTCCCCTGGTTCCGGTGAGAAGGAAAGGGAATACCTTCGATCTGATAGGAAATAGTTTGTGTTTGAGGCGGCGGCAGCGATTCCTGTACGAGCTGCAATAACGGCGCAGCATCCATCTGCAACAGCTTGGCGTAATTGCGCACGAATCCCCGTAAGAACGTGATGCTTGAAAGCTTGCGGTAATCGTCCTCCTCCAGCGCGGTAACCTGCCGTACCGATAGCCGCAATTGGCGTGCAACATCCTCAATAGTCAATCCGCGCTCCAGGCGTGCAGCACGCAATAATTGGCCTACGCCTGGTCCCGCGGGAGCCGCTTCCGCTGGAGGAATAGTATCGTTATGATCAGAGGCATTCATCGACATTAATCCGTCATAACCTGATCCGTGGGGGCGTGGCAGGAGTGCGGCTTGGCGGGAAGCCGGAAATCGGTCTAAAAATATCAAAATCTGTTTTCAAAGCGAAAACGGCAATAAGGGTGCCTTTTCACTGACACGCTTCATCCTCGTGGGACATCAATGCGCGGCTTGCTCGCCGGGTCCTGTCAAGTACCTTGCCGGCAAGTTGGCCGCAGGCAGCGTCGATATCATCGCCTCGGGTCTTGCGCACCGTCGTGACCAGCCCCGCCTGCATCAGAATATCGCGGAAGCGACGTATCGCTTCGGGGGATGAACGTTTGTAGCCTGAACCGGAAAAAGAATTGAACGGGATCAAGTTGAATTTACAGGGTATATCCTCTGCCAGCTTCGCCAGTTCACGAGCATGCCCAACATTATCGTTTACCCCATCCAGCATGACATATTCGAAGGTGATGAAATCACGCGGCGCAGCTTCAAGATACCGGTTACATGCGGCCAGTAATTCCTTGATCGGGTATTTCCGGTTGATTGGCACCAACTGGTCCCGCAAGGAATCGTTCGGGGCGTGCAATGATACCGCCAGCGCCACCGGGCAGCGCTCGCGCAAGCGATCCATTGCCGGTACCAGACCGGAAGTGCTTACGGTGACCCGACGCCGGGATAATCCGTAGGCATTGTCATCCAGCATCAGATCAAGCGCTGCCACGACATTTTCGAAATTCGCCAGTGGCTCGCCCATACCCATCATAACCACATTGGTGACGGAATTATGAAGATGACGAGAATGATGATCGCGATTAACCAGGTCATCATCCTCGCAGCGGTCGAGGCTGGCGTCGACCCCTCTCCCGCTCTCTTCGCACTCTTCCGCCAAGGCCTTGTTTGCCCACCACAACTGGCCGATGATTTCTGCTACGGTAAGGTTTCGATTAAAACCCTGCCTGCCCGTGGAACAGAAAGTACATGCCAATGCGCAGCCGACCTGGCTGGAAATACACAAGGTGCCACGGCTGGCTTCGGGGATGAAGACGGTCTCAATGCCATTACCGGCTCCTACCGATAGCAGCCATTTTCGGGTGCCGTCTGCAGCGATATGATCCCTCATCAGCCGAGGCGGCTCAATCACCGCGGTTGCCGCAAGCTTGTCGCGCAATCCCTTTGCAAGGTCACTCATACCGGCGAAGTCTGCTTCGCCAAACCGGTGCATCCAGCGCAGCAATTGTTTGGCGCGAAACGGCTTCTCGCCAATTTCTGAGCAGAAACCAGCCAGTGCTTTTGCATCGAAATCGAGGAGATTAACGCTCATGGCATGAGATGAACGGCGCCGATTTGTTCGCTTTATCGAGAATAAATATTGAATTGGGGAAAAAAATAAGCTATCTCGACCGCGGCGGTTTCCGCTGCATCAGACCCATGCACCGCGTTGGCATCGATACTGTCGGCAAAATCAGCCCGGATTGTGCCTTTTTCGGCCTTTTTGGGATCGGTAGCACCCATCAGGTCGCGATTCCTTCTGATCGCATCTTCGCCTTCAAGTACCTGAACCATCACTGGCCCTGAAATCATGAACTTCACCAAATCATTGAAGAATGGCCGGCTGCGGTGTACAGCATAAAAGCCTTCCGCATCCGCTTGCGAAAGACGCAGCATGCGTGCCGCAATGATTTTCAAGCCGTTACCTTCAAAACGGGAATAGATTTCTCCGATGACGTTTTTTACTACCGCATCGGGTTTTATGATGGACAGGGTTCTCTCGACAGCCATTAAATACCTCAAAGTTAAAATAAAAATCTCTAAGAATGAATAAATTAACGAGGTATTTTAACAAAAAACCCACTCTGAAGTCGGAAAAAGAAAGCTGGACGCTGGCCGGGCCTCAGTCTGATATCAGGAAGGTCGATAAGTTCCTCTGCGATTTACCACTGCCAGGCTCTTGTAAAATCAGGGTGACGGCGTCAAGAACTGGTTAAGGACTATAGTAGAAGGCAAGCAATGGGCAGAAAGCCCCTCAACAATGGAAAGGACAGTAGAATGCCGATCATAAGCACGTTTTACGGGATTATAATTCAGATGTACTGGCGCGACCACGCACCACCGCATTTCCATGCGAACTATGCAGAGGATGAAGTAGTGATCGACATACGCACGCTGGAAATACTGAAAGGAAAAATGTCTCGGCGGGCGCTGGCGTTGGTACTGGAATGGGCACAGGAACACCGCGCCGAACTTATAGAGGATTGGGAATTATGTCAACACAAACAGTCACCAAAAAAGATATCGCCGCTTCTGTAGTCCCGCCTATAAAAATAACGGCACCTTGGCGAGTAAAGGCAGTTGAGGCGCTTGACGGCTATCGGCTACGCGTGCGCTTTATTGATGGCCTGGAAGGCGAAGTCGATATGTCCGAGTTTGTCCATGCAGCCGACGCCGGAGTTTTTGCTGCGCTGGCTGATCCGGATGTATTCGGCCATGTATATGTAGAGCTTGGGGCGGTGACGTGGCCGGGTGAAATCGACTTGGCGCCGGATGCGATGCATGACGAAATCGAGAAAAACGGGATCTGGATACTGAAATAAAATCAGTCTCCGACCCGCCTGGTAAAAATTTATTGATCTTCTCGTTGCTCAATTCAGGAAGATTGCTGGGCGCAGGCCAAAGGGAATTGTCCTGGGAGTTGCGTTGAGGCTGGTCTGGAAACAGAGCTGGTCCGAAACAGTCAGTCGAGTTTTATTGCCTGCGGATGCGCGGGCCAGGCGCCTCGGCTGGTCGCTTTTGCGCCGTCGAAAACGACATAGCTCTGGCGGCCATAGTGCGGCAGCGGCCGCGTCAGGGCCGCGAGCGCAGCGCCATCCTGCGCTGAAACCACTGCAAGGGTAACGCCATCAGGACGCCTGACCGTCCAAGCTTGGGCTGTACCCTTGCCGCGCACCGCTTCAGGCCGCTGAGGCAGTTTATGCCGTGCCAGCCACGCATCGACCTGCTCCTGCAGGCCGATCACTACGGATGGCACAGCCGCGAGATGATCTGGCGAAACCACTTTCGGCTCCCGATTCTGAAGCTTCGTAGCAAGTGACCCGGCGGCCTCGCGCACTTCACCGCTTTCCGGAAGCAAAACCGTTACCGTGGTTCGGTCCACCATGACCTGACGCAGGATGGGGGGCGCCTCTTCGGGCTTCAAACGCCGGAATAAGCGCAGATCGGGGTCAAGGATCACTTCCAGCGGCTTGTCATGCGTTTCAAGTGTGAATGCCTGACGCGCACTGCCGAGATCGAGTGTGCGCAATTCCTCACCGTGCTCGGTATGGATGGCAATTGGCACCCGTAGCCGATACTCGGGCGTTCCCTGCTCAAGCACAACAGTGATAACGTTACCAGAACCTGACTTCGCATGTTTCGCTTCCGCAAGCATCAGAGCGGGTGCGCCGGCGCGTGAGAGCCACTGATCGAAGAACGCATGAAGATCCCGACCTGACGCTGACCCGAAGGCGCGCTCCAAGTCCGCCCAGGATGCAATGCGGAAGCGCTGGTCCTGCCAGAAAGTATGGAGCGCTCGATCGAAGGTATCGCGTCCGAGCAGATCGCGCAGCATCAGGAATACCATTGCAGCCTTGTTGTAACCGACAATCTGGGTTGCCCCATGCGTGCGCGAGGTAAAGGTAGTGAGGGGTGCGTCCTGCCCGGGCGCCAGCGCGGCAAAATCGCGCAGCCAGCCAAGCCGCATCTCTCGCGCAGCTTCCAGGCTTTCGCGCTCCTTATAGGTATAGTCGGCCATGAAGGTGGTAAGCCCCTCGGACCAGTTGCCATGCGCATAATCGGGATAGACTCCGTTTCCCCACCAATTGTGAAGCACCTCATGGCCAAGGGAAGTAGCGCGAATGAAAGGAAGCCGCAGCACCTCGATTCCGAGATAAGTCAGCGTCGGCATGCCGAAGCCTGTCGGGGTCGGGCTTGAGACGACGCTGAATTCAGTGAAAGGGTAAGCGCCGATCCACGATTCATAGAGCTCGATATAACCCTTTACCGAGTCGAGGTAGGATGGAGCGAGATCAGCTATCTGCCGGTGAAAATAGGTGCGCAACTGAATGGGCTTGCCTCCTGCCCCGCGCATCGTACGCGATTCCACAATGTAAGGCCCGGCCATCAGGTCGATCCCCCCCGTCGGCGCAGAAAACTCAAAGCGCGCCCGATATCCCTCGCCCGACTCTGATTCCTCGACCAAGCGGCCGGCGACAATACCTCGCTGGCCCGCTGGCAGTTCAATGATTACCTGGTAACTCGCAAGTTTGCCGGCTATAAATGGATACCACCCGCTCGAATCCGGCAGGAACGTGCCGGCTTCACCGCTTGCCGGCTCATTTCTACCCAGCGTCTGTGCGTGATCAAGGGAGGTATCCAGCGCGGCCAATTCGCCGCGCCAGTGCATTTCAATGCGGCGAGGTGTCTGCTGCTCCCCCAGGATTCTCCAGCCGCGCAAATTTCCACTGGTTGCAGCCGGACCCATCGATGAATCATCCACTCGCGCGCGCATTACTTCAAATCGTCGGCCGAGCATCAGTGTCAATTCTTCCGATGTGTTGGCCGTTATGACGGTTCGACCTTCGAGTTTCCGCGTCGCAGGATCAATCCGCACGGTAATGTCGTACCGGACCTCGGCATGAACGTCGGAGCCATCTGGCACCTTGGCGGATGTAGCAGATGCAGCAGGTGTAGCAGGTGTAGCAGACGTGGCGGAGGCAGTCGCTGCGGCGAGATGCGCGACAATGAAAAAGAGAATGCCGCCCATGGTTCTCCACATGGGTGCCTGTACGGTCAGGGAGAATCGAAAAAAGCGCGCTATCATCGGCCGGTCCGGGTCATTTTGTAGGTCATTTTGCGGGCCATTTCGTGGATCATTTCGCGCATCACTTCGCGCATCACTTCGATGTCGCTGGAAATTTGGCGATAACCTCCATGATATCACCGCCGCGTTTTAGCTTGAGTGGCAGCCAAGTACCCGGCGCCTGGCGCTTGACGATGTTCACGATATCGTCCAGCCGCTTGATCGGTACCCCTGCGGCTTCGATGATCAGATCACTGTCGCGGATGCCCGCTGCCTCGGCAATGCTGCCCTTCTCCACCTGCAATACGCGGGCACTGCCATCAGGGGCCATTTCAAAGCGGATGCCCAGCCGCTGTCTTGGCGGCTCGTATGAAACAGGCGCTGATGACGCGATGCCGAATACCGCGTCGGCCAGCCCGGCAGCACATGAGCTGCCGCTGTTCCACGGCAACAATGTGCCCACATCGGTGACCTTCAGGTCTTTCAATTGATGGGGGACACCATAGCCATATTTGATGTGCCCCGACCCCATGATTCCGACCACGAGCGGCTTGCCGCCCGATCGATCCCGCCGGTCCGGGCGATCCAGGGCCACGTGTATTGCCTGCGCCATTGCCCGGTCCCAAAGCTGCTGGCTTTCTACAAACCGGCGGAAATCCGGGTCATCCCTGGCGGCTTCACCTTTTTTCTTGCCGTCGCGTTCGTGTTCGCTGTAGATCGGCAACAGGTAATCGAGATAGGCGGTGCTAGGCGCAGCGGGCGCTGTCACGCCTTCCCGCTCGCTCTCCGAAATGCCGCTCAACCCTTTTGCTGAAACCGCCCGCCGCAGGCGTGTATCAATGTTGAGCGCCACCATGGGAATCCGGTTCATGCGCGCAAACTGGAACAGGGGCAGGTAGAGGTTTGCATCAGTGCTCCAGACAGTGCCCCATTCCGAAGCAGTAAGAAATTGAGACTCCGAGAGTTCACCCGCCACCCACTGATCGAGCGCTTTCTGCACCCGGCGGGGAAACATTTCAAAACCGATGACCATGTCCGGATGCATTGCGTGCAGCGCAGCCAGCGTCTGCAATTGCCAGCGATGGTGGTCGGCGTTGTCGTGCATTTCGCCCAGCAGCACCACCGCCCGTTTTGCAGCACGTCCAATGACTTCGGTTTCGGTTACTTTCCCCGCGCCCGGCACGACCCAGCTACCGACTGGAGCACATTCCACAGCAGCTTTTTCATTTCCATCGATTTTCATCTGCGCCATTGCGCTATTGAAGGAAGCATCAAACACCAACACAAGAACCAGAAGCAGATTTGTATGGGTAAAAAAAGCATTCCGATGATTCTTCAAGCGTAATCTCCTCCACTTACTATCCATGGCCATCCATGACTATCCATGCCTAGCCGATCCATTTGCGGGCGTTGCTGAACATCCGCATCCAGGGCGCATCCTCCTGCCAACCCGGATGCCAGGAATGCTGGGCCGCACGAAACCCACGCTCAGGGTGAGGCATGAGTATAGTGAAACGCCCGTCCGGAGTGGTCACCCCCGCAATACCCTGCGGGGAACCGCTGGGATTGAGCGGATAGATTTCAGTGGGCTTGCCGCGGTTATCCACAAAGCGTAAAGCCACCAATGGCGCAAGGGCTGAAGCCCTTGCTACCTGCGTTGCCCGTGTTACCTCGGCCTCCTGTGCTATCTGCGCCTCAGATCCTTCATGGGCAAACTGCGCATAACCTTCCCCATGCGCAACGGCAATGGGCATCCGGCTACCGCCCATGCCGGCAAAAAAAAGCGATGGTCCCGGTGGAACCTCTACCATAACAAATCGGGACTCGAACTGCTCGGATTTATTTCGCGTAAAACGGGGCCAGCGCTCTGCCCCAGGAATGATCTCCTGCAGATTACTCATCATCTGGCATCCATTGCATACGCCCAGCGCAAAGGTATCCAGTCGCTGAAAAAAAGCCTCGAACTCACCCCGAGCGCGACCGTTAAACAGAATTGATTTCGCCCAGCCTCTCCCCGCCCCGAGCACGTCACCATAGGAAAAGCCGCCGCATGCTACGAAACCCTTGTAGTCCTGCAGGGAAACACGGCCGGCAATGATATCGCTCATGTGCACATCGACCGCGGTAAATCCCGCCCGATCGAAGGCCGCCGCCATTTCCACGTGACCATTCACGCCTTGCTCGCGCAGAATGGCGATGGGTGGCCTGATGCCGGTACGGATGAAGGGCGCGCTGACGCCCGCATCGATCTCGAAGCTCAGTTGCACATTCAGCCCGGGATCACTGGCATCGAGCAGGCGGTCATATTCCTGCTGGGCACACTCCGGGTTGTCGCGCAGCTTTTGCATGCGATAAGTGGTTTCGGACCAGGCGCGATGCAAATCAACCCGCTTTTCGGCAAATATTGTTTTGTTATTACGCAAAAACCGGATTTCATCCTGTGCGTTAAGACCGCCAATGACAAAGCTCAATTCGCGCAAGCCTTGCTCAGCCAGGACTTCCAGCACGTCATTATGATGATCCGTCTTTACCTGGATCACCGCCCCCAATTCCTCGTTGAACAGAACGCCCAGGATGCGTTCCAGGAACCGCGCCCCGAGCGCTTCCGGCCGCAACTCGCTGCCATCCGTGTCGCTGGCCAGCGCGTCAAAACACAACTGATCGAGATTGACGGTCACACCCGCATGGCCGGCAAACGCCATCTCGCATAACGTGGCGAACATGCCTCCATCGGAGCGGTCGTGATAGGCGAGTATCCTGCCTTCGCGATTCAGGCGCTGGATGGCAGCGAAGAAGTCCTTG
>DATJHX010000151.1:0-8843 GCA_035493655.1 Nitrosospira sp. | reverse complement strand
AAAGGCCTTGTTACCGCGATTCCCGGCATCGGCCCGCTTATCAATCTCCATGCCCTCATTCGCGCGCTGGAAAACGATGCTAACGCCAATATCCTGTCTACCCCTACCTTGCTGACGCTCAACAACGAGGAAGCCCGGATCGTTATCGGCCAGAATGTACCGATTCCCACCGGTCAGTTCATCCCGCCGGTTGGGGGAGCCGTGTCATCGCCTTTTCAGACGGTCACGCGCCAGGATGTAGGGTTATCGTTGCGGATCAAGCCGCTGGTCTCGGAAGGCGGAACCGTGCGCATCCAGATCTTTCAGGAGGTATCCAGCGTTGTTCCCGGTACGATCAACTCTACCAACGGCCTGATCACCAACAAGCGCTCGATAGAATCGACCGTGCTGATTGATGACGGACAGATCATCGTGCTTGGCGGCCTGATTCAGGATACGGTCAACGACTCCGTTGAAAGAATACCCCTGGTCGGCCAGCTTCCCTTGATCGGCCAGGTGTTCAGCTATAATAAACGGTCACGCAACAAGACAAACCTGATGGTCTTTCTGCGGCCCACGCTGATGCGCGACGGTGAGAGCGTCGATCCGCTGGTAGATCGTCAATATGACCGGATCCAGGGGGTACAGAAAAAAGCCGCGCCCCGCTTCAATCTGGTTTTGCCCGATATGGAAACCCCTACCCTGCCGCCGCGCAAACAGCAAGTGCCCGCGTCCGATGAGGCGGTGATTCCCGCGGACACTGGGAACAGCGCGACAAGGTGGCTGAAAAACCTGTTCAGCCCTATTCCGTGAGCTTGCCATGGGGGAAGAAGGACCGGAAACAATTTACCAGAGCGCGACGGCCGTGTCGTCGGCCCCAATCGCGATTCCTTACGCGTTTGTCAAGGCAAACGGGATTGCAGTCACAGCTATTGATAATGCTCTGGCAGAGGTAGTAGTGCGTAATGGCGCCCAAGCCAGCGCGCTTGCCGAACTGCGCCGGACTCTGGGCGTACCCTTGCAAGCCCGCAGGGTTGGTGACGAGGAGTTCAACGAGCTTGTCTCCACTTTATATAACGCTTCAAACACCGGCGCTGCCGCGCTGGCCGATGATCTCGCCCAGGATCTGGATCTCTCCAGGCTATTGCAGGACCTGCCAAAGATCGAGGATCTGCTCGAAAGCCAGGATGACGCGCCGGTAATCCGCCTGATTAACGCTTTATTTACCCAGGCCCTGCGCGATATGGCCTCCGACATTCATATCGAGCCGTTCGAAACACGTTCGCTGGTGCGGTTACGCATTGATGGCACACTGCGTGACGTAATGGAACCCGCGCGCGCACTTCATGCTGCCATTGTTTCACGTATCAAGATCATGGCTCAGCTCGATATTGCGGAAAAACGCCTGCCGCAGGATGGACGGATTACCTTGAGAATAGCGGGCAGGCTGGTGGATGTGCGCGTCTCTACGATTCCCGCTGCTCACGGCGAGCGCGCAGTACTGCGCCTGCTCGACAAGCAGGCCGGACGACTGGATTTGGCTCGGCTCGGCATGGATCCAGCAATACTTGCGCATGTGGACAGATTGATCCGGGAACCTCACGGCATCATTCTTCTGACCGGGCCGACTGGTTCGGGCAAGACCACCACCCTTTACGCTGCCCTCTCACGGCTCGACTCGGCCACCCTCAATATTATGACCGTGGAGGATCCTATCGAGTATGACCTTGACGGCATTAGCCAGACCCAGGTCAATGCACGCATCGAAATGAGCTTCGCGCGAGCGTTACGCACCATCCTGCGCCAGGACCCGGACGTCATCATGATAGGTGAAATCCGCGATCTCGAAACTGCACAGATCGCGGTCCAGGCCAGCCTTACCGGCCATTTGGTTTTGGCTACATTGCATACGAATGATGCGGTAAGTGCAGTGACACGCCTGGTGGATATGGGCGTGGAACCATTTCTGCTCGCTTCAAGCCTCGTCGGAGTAGCCGCCCAGCGCCTGGTGCGGCGCCTCTGCCGGGAATGCCGCCAGCCCCTGGCGGACACGATGATTAGTGTTCACTCCGCAGGGCTCGCCTCACCAGGGGCGACCGCCTATAAAGCCCAAGGCTGTCCAATTTGCAATCATTCCGGTTACCGCGGTCGTACGGGGATTTATGAATTGATTACTGTTGACGATGATTTGCGCCGTTACATTCATGACCGTGCTTCGGAGCAAGACCTCAGGGGTTACGTGTTATCGCGCGGCATGAGATCGCTGCGTGACGATGGAATACGGCTCGTCGCAGAGGGCGTGACCAGCCTTGAAGAGGTCGTGCGCGTAACGCGCGAATAACGGCGACACCGGTTTTTTCACAATGGAAGCGTATCGCTACGAAGCACTGAACCCGGAAGGAAAGGTGGTAAGCGGTGTAATTCAAGCGGATACGCCAAGGCAGGCACGTGCGCAATTACGTGCGAAGGGCCTGCTGCCTTCCTCGATTGACCAGATACAGGCGCGAAAGCACGCCTCATTATCATGGACCCGAAGCATTCCGCCGGCCGAACTGAGCCTTTTGACACGGCAACTGGCGACGCTGCTTGGCGCCGGCCTTACCGTCGAGCAATCTCTTGCCGCATTGGTCGAAGCAGCCGACGAACCTGCCGTGCGCGAGATCATCAGTGCCGTCAAGACGGAAGTCACAGCGGGGCTTTCGCTATCCGCCGCATTGACTTCTTATAGTAAAAGCTTTCCGGATTTCTACTGCGCTCTGGTCCATGGCGGTGAGGAATCCGGCGCGTTGCCAATCGTACTGCAGCATCTGGCTGATTATCTCGATATGCGAAGCGCATTGAAGCAGAAAACCAGTCTCGCGCTTCTTTATCCGGCACTCGTCACAGTGGTCTCCATTCTCATCGTCGGCGGTTTGCTGATCTATGTGGTACCGCAGGTCGCGCAAGTATTCCAGCAATCACGCCAGAGCCTGCCCTTCCTGACCCGTGCGCTCATCGGACTGAGCGACCTGCTTCGTGCTGGATGGCCATTCCTCCTGAGCGGGATTGTGGGTGGACTATTGGCGGCTCGCGCAGCCCTGCGTCGGGATGAGCTAAGGTATCGGTGGCATGGTTTGTTATTAAGGACTCCCTGGTTAGGGGCGCTCATCACGAGCACGGACATTTCCCGCTTTGCCAGCACGCTTTCCATCCTGCTCCGTGGAGGAGTGCCGCTTCTCTCGGCGCTCCATTCAGGCGCCCGTGTAATGAGCAATCGGGTAATGCGCAAAGCGATAGAGGATACCATCGAGCGGGTGCGGGAAGGCGCGGGCCTGGCCAGGACATTGCGTGAAACCCGTGTGTTTCCGCCCCTGCTCGTTCACCTGGTGGCAAGCGGGGAAATGAGCGGCAAACTCGAGCAGATGCTGGAACGCGCCGCTCAGCTTGAAGCACGCGCGCTCGAACGGCGCCTGACCGTATTTCTTACATTACTTGAACCCATAATGATCCTGATTATGGGAGGAGTCGTCCTGATGATCGTCCTTGCGATACTCCTGCCGATTATCGAGATCAATCAGTTAGTACACTGAGCAATCCCGGTCAAGGAGGGACAACGAATGGACGGGATATGATCGAGAACGCCCGCGACACGATTATCCCTGTCGCCGGGGTTCCCCGCGATTTACTGCAGAGAGCGTGCATGAGAGCACGCCGGGCAA
The DNA here is from genome assembly GCA_035493655.1 of Nitrosospira sp. Lineage (GTDB taxonomy): Bacteria > Pseudomonadota > Gammaproteobacteria > Burkholderiales > Nitrosomonadaceae > Nitrosospira. Next base: position 5,166 of record DATJHX010000151.1, on the reverse strand, counting down.
TTATCTTTTGAGGAGCGCTCTCAGGTCGAGAGCGCGGTCAAGTCGCTTCTTACGGATTATTACAACCCGGTTGCGGACTCAAGCAACTGCATATTGGCTGTTTGATTTTGATTGAGCTTGGAAGCCATTTGCCGATGCAGGGTTGCCATTTTTGTGCTTGCCTTCTCGCTTTTCCCGTATTCACGGATCAGCGCGGAGGTTTGCGATTGGAGGTCCTGGGCCTGCCGGGCATAGAGATAGCTCTTGTCTTCATAATGCTCCAGCAACTCGGTTTTCTCCTTCACCATCACCCGCATCCTTGCGGCAGTATTTTCATAGTATTGTGCAATAGACTCGTGATCGCTGCTGGTAGTGGCATTCCGGACAGCAGCTAAAATTTCCGGAGTGTCAGTGGGTTGGGCCGCAACAACCGATGAGCTTCCTGAGACCAGGACACCAAGCATGGACAACGCTGCAAAGATTATTCCAAATTTTGTTTTCATGTCAGCCAGCCAAATAGGGTGAATGTGATGTCATCCTACCTCGGCCAATGCTCCGCGTATATTGGGGAAACACTGATATTTCACTAGGTGTTTCCCTTAGTGAAATATCATGACTAACCAATGAGTTGTGGCTAACTGTGCGGTCACGCCTGGGTTTGAGCAGTGCGGGCGCATCCAGAAATCATGACCTACGCCACTGCGCATGAATAACGCTCTTGCAGCCCATTATCTTCATTTCCTTTAAATCCGGCAGTTGCTAGGTGCTCAGCCCCCTCGCCAAATCCGCCGTGATATCCTTGACCGCTTCAAGCCCTACCGCAACGCGCAGCAAGCCTTCGGTGATCCCGGCAGCATCCCGGCTTTCCTGGCTGATACGGGCATGGGTGGTCGTAGCCGGATGAGTAAGCGTGCTTTTGACATCGCCCAGGTTGGCCGTGATCGAAATCATGCAAACGGAATCAATCACTCGCCAAGCCGCTTCCCGCCCATCTTTCAACTCGAATGAAACGATGCCGCCCCCGGTCTTTTGCTGCCGCTTCGCTAGCTCATACTGGGGATGTGACGGCAAGCCGGGATAATATACTCTGGCAACATTGGGCTGCGCTTCCAGCCAGCGCGCGACCTGCAAGGCATTCGCTGAATGGGCTTCCATACGAATTTTCAGTGTTTCCATTCCTTTCAGGATAACCCACGCATTGAACGGGCTCAGGCTTGGGCCAGCGGTACGCAAAAAGCCGAACACTCCGCCTTCCATTAGCAGATCTCTCTTTCCAAGGACTGCACCGCCCAGGACTCTTCCCTGCCCTTCGAGATATTTTGTGGCAGAGTGAATGACGATATCGGCCCCCACATCGAGCGGACGTTGCAGCGCCGGGGAGCAGAAGCAGTTATCGACGGCGAGCCATGCATCGTTCTTTTTCGCCACAGCCGCAAGCGCGGCGATGTTCGATATCTCGGTGAGCGGATTGGAGGGTGTTTCGATAAACAGCAGTTTCGTATTGGGTTTTACCGCTGATTCCCAGGCTTGTACATCCGTTGCGGAAACAAACGTTGTTTCGATATTGAAACGCTTGAGGATATTGAACAGATTTACCGTAGCGCCGAATAGGCTACGCGAGGCAACAATGTGGTCACCGGCGGAAAGCAGACCCATCACGCAGGAAAGAATCGCTGACATTCCGGAAGAAGTGGCCACGCAGGCTTCCGCGCCTTCGAGCGCCGCGAGCCGCTCCTCGAAAGCAGTAACCGTTGGATTGGTGAAGCGTGAATAAATATTTCCCGCCTCCTCCCCCGAAAAGCGCGCCGCCGCCTGGGCTGCATTGTCGAACACAAAGCTGGAGGTCAGGAACAGCGCCTCGGAGTGTTCATTAAACTGGCTGCGGTGAATGCCGCTGTGCAAAGCCAGTGTTTCCAGCGCCAGGGTTTTCGGCTCAAAATCATCAGACATGCAAATCTCCTTCCCCAAATAAAAACCCGTTCAGCATATTCGCCAAAACGGGTTTCCCGCTTTAGCCGAACTTATAACGCGCCCGCAAGCTGAATATCAAATCGGCGCACAATCCTGTTGTTTCCTATGTTGCTAAATTACATCGTCTTTGTCAAATCCTCGTATCCTCGTTTCTTATTCCATCCTCACCAGATTTAAGTCCAGTTGAGTACTCGACGCGGATCGCGACGGGGATATACCGCTATGCCGTTGCGCCGCCAGAACCGACAGGTACTCCGGCGTGATATCTCCTGTAATGTAACGGCCATCGAAACAGGAAGTCTCATAATGGGTAATGGATGGATTAAGGCGGCGAACAGAGTTTATCAGGGCATCGAGATCCTGGTAAACAAGGTAATCCGCACCAATTTCGCGGCAGATTTCGTCGTCATCCCGCCCGGTGGCGATGAGTTCCTTATCAGTAGGCATGTCGATTCCATACACATTGGGGAACCTCACCGGCGGCGCGGCTGAAGCGAAATAGACCTTGTGAGCGCCTGCCTCCTGAGCCATTTGAACGATTTCCCGGCTGGTGGTCCCGCGCACGATCGAATCATCCACCAGCAACACGTTCTTGCCACGAAATTCGACACCTATCGCATTGAGTTTTTGCCGTACCGATTTGCGCCGCTGCTGCTGGCCCGGCATGATAAAGGTGCGCCCAATATAACGATTCTTGACAAACCCCTCGCGAAAGCTCACTCCGAGACGGTTAGCAAGCTGCAAGGCGCTTGGACGACTGGAATCAGGAATCGGAATGACGACGTCAATATCGAGATGCCGCATGGTTGCGTTGATTCTGTCAGCCAGGCTCTCGCCCATGTTGAGTCGCGTCTCGTACACCGAGATCCCGTCCATCACCGAGTCGGGTCGAGCCAGATAGACATACTCGAAGATACAGGGATTGTGCGAAGGGTTGACGGCACACTGTTTATTGTAGAAATTGCCTTTCTCATCGATAAAAATGGCCTCACCCGGCGCAACGTCACGTATCAGCTTAAATCCCAGCGTATCCAGCGCCACACTCTCGGATGCCACCAGATACGCCATCCCATGCTCGTCCTCGGCGGAACCAAATACCAGTGGACGGATTCCGTAAGGGTCGCGAAAAGCCAGAAGGCCATAGCCTGCTATCATCGCTATCACCGCATAGGCGCCCCGACAGCGTTGATGGACCCTGGCTACTGCGGCAAAAATGGCAGCGGGATCGAGCTGCTGATTTTTGGTACTTCTCTGCAGCTCATGCGCCAATACGTTGAGCAGAACTTCCGAGTCCGAACTTGTATTGACGTGGCGCAAGTCTTCACGAAACAATTCCTGATTGAGCTGTGCAGCGTTGGTAAGATTTCCGTTATGACCAAGAACAATGCCAAAAGGCGAGTTGACATAGAATGGCTGTGCACCGGCCGGCGATTCGGTGGAACCGGAAGTGGGGTATCGCACGTGGCCGATCCCCATATTGCCCATGAGAGCGCGCATGTTCCGGGTGCGAAAAACATCCCGAACCAAACCTTCCCCCTTGTGCATGTGGAATGTATTGCCTTCGGCGGTGACAATGCCGGCAGCATCCTGCCCGCGGTGCTGAAGCACCAGCAACCCGTCATATAACAGTTGATTGACAGGGGTATTTGCGACCAGGCCCAGAATTCCACACATGATTTTGTTCCAAAGAATGGCTTAGATTAGGAATGCACAAAAAGGTGCAAAAATTTCACAGGGACGCCGCAGACGAGAAGGTATATGGAGGGATGGACGCAAGGACTTCCTACGATAACCGCTCATTATTCCGTTTCAATTTGGCGAAATTGATATGCCTGGACAGGTCCTGCGGCAGCCATGGTATCGCCATCAGGGCCGCCATCTCCAAAGGACCGCTCAGCACGGCTTTCCGCCAGAACGGCTCCTGCGGCAATGCGGTCAACCCCGCAGCCAGGACAATCAATAACACCACCAGGAAGCCGCGTACGAGACCGAACAACGAGCCCAGAAACCGGTCAGCAAGTCCCAGCCCTGCGGTCTTTGTCAAAGCTGATGCCGCCATGGCAACAAGGCCCATTGCCAGCAGTGTTCCCAGAAATAGCGCGGCGAATGCCAACAATATACGAAGTGATTCGCTCGTAATGAAAGAAGGCAGCATCGGCCCAAACCGTGCCGCAAATGAATTCGCTACCATGAAGGCGACAATCCAGCCCGCCAATGACACGAGTTCGCGGACGACTCCACGCATCAGGCTCAACAAGACTGATATGCCGAGTATGGCAAGGACGCAATAATCGAAAGCTGTCATATCGAAGGCGGTCATTTCAAGGCCATCGTTTCAACGCGCAAAGCGGATTCGACCCTTTGTCATAAATCTACTATTCATCATAGTATTATTTGTCTGTCACAACCCCGTCAAATCCCAGCCTCTTCAGTTTTTCGCGGCTCGCCTCTGCTTGCTCGCGCGTGCGGAAAGGGCCAACCCGGATACGTGTTATCTCGCCCTTTTCGGCGGCTCTTTCCGAACCCCTGTCTGAACCCTTTTCCGAGCCCTTTTCAGCGTCCTTATTGCCCTTGACCGTTTCTGTATAAGCTCTGGCTTCCGTATCACCCGTGGAACCCATGTATTCACTGCGTTCCCTGGATATCAGGCTTTGCAACTGCTGCCGGGCCTTGGCTGGGTTGGAGTAAGCGCCCAACTGCACCACAAACGCGTCAGCAACGTCGGGGGCGGAGGTATTTGTACTGGTAGCTGTAGTGGTTGTAGCGGGCGACTTCGAACCCTCTGGCCCACCCTTCGTATCCGCATTCTTTCCGGCTGGCCTGGCGACTGGTTCGGCCTGTTTATCGGTTGGTTCGGTGACTGGCCTGGAAGAAATCGATTTTACCGGCGATTCCGGGGCTGACTGCTGTGCTTCACTGGGTGATTTTTGAACAGTCGTCGTATCCATCGCGCCAGCGCGATTCGTCGCACCTGCCTCCAATTCTTCAATGGAGTCTTCCGAGGGTATGTGAATGTCGATCTCCTGGCTTCTTTCTTCCGGATTACTGTCCAGCAGCATCGGCAGAACGACAATGGCTGCCACTACCAGGGCAATAGAGCCAACCAACCGCCTTCTGGCGCGTTTCCTGAGCTGGATTTCTTCGTCGCTGACTGTCTTTGCCATCTGTATATCCGATTGCGGCGTGCTCAATAATGCCCAATGCGGCCCAAGCACG
>DATJHX010000150.1:0-7428 GCA_035493655.1 Nitrosospira sp. | reverse complement strand
ACTTCAGGGACAGGTGCGGCCGGGCGCTGGGGCGCTTTCTCCGAGCAGCCGGCAAGCAGAATCAGGACTAACCCGATACTGATGTGAGCAATACCGCTTACATCAGTAACAGCCACGCTCACTTCGCTCAAGCAGCATTGCAATCCTTCATATATCGCACTCGGTTATTTCGAAAAGAAGGTCTATTGAATGAGATTAGGCCAACTCGACGGCTCTCGCAAACCCCTCTTTTGTAAACTCGTCCCCGGCCGCGCGTGGGATGAGGGGATGGGGTAGATACAGCAGGATCCTCTTTTTCGAGGAAGCTTTGTTTCAGCCAGCTCGGGTCGGAGCCTGGAAAACTTCGGGATGCGGGCGCCCGGGAACAGGTAGTAACAGATAGTATTGGGAGAAGATGGTACCCGGAGAAGTACGGGCAGTACTAGAGGAATTTCGGAAGCCGATTCCGCAGGACTTGCCGTACCGTGTCTTTGCCTGTCCCTTGTACCTCTGCTGTCCCTTATAGCTGTTCCCACCTCCATCGCTTAATCCAGGCCTTACCTCCTTATCTGCCCTTTACCGCTTCCCTAGGTTGGCGTCCATCCCCCACCCAACGCTTTATAGAGCTGGATGATCGAAGCAAGGTGCAGGCGGTGCGTTGCCGCAAGCGCGAATTCGGCATCGAACAGAGTGCGCTTGGCGAGGAGTACATCAACGTAGCTGGTAACGCCACCCTGATAACGAAGATTTGAAATATTCAAAGCCGAGCGCAGGGCTTTTACCTGCTCCTGCTGCGCCTTGCGCTGGTCATTCGCTGTACGCACGGCCACGAGAGCATCCTCTACCTCCTTGAATGCGGTAAGGATAGATTGCTCGTATTGGGCTAACACCTGCTTCGCCTGGGCCTCGGCAGCGCGCTGCTCCAGACCCAGGCTTTGCGCGTTAAGCAACGGGCCTGCCAGCCCGAGTCCACCTACACCGAACTCGCTCCCGGAGAGTAGAATTTTCGATAACGCGGGGCTGGCGACACCCAGAAAGCCGGTAATCGTCAGCTTGGGAAAGCGCGAGGCTTTGGCCACTCCAATTCTTGCGGTTGCCGCTGCCAGCGTTTTCTCCGCCTGCAGGATGTCAGGCCGGCGTTCCAGCAGTTCGGAAGGGAGGCCGGCGGGCACCTCGGGAGGAAGCATTTGGTCGGTCAAAGAACTGCCCCGCCCGATGGTTACGGGATTGTTCCCCACCAGAACGCTCAGTTCATTTTCCTTCTGTACCATGCTGCGCTGGAGTCCCGCTACGCGAGCTGCCGCGTTGGCCCGTTCGGCCTCGAACTGATCCAGGTCGAGCCGCGAAATCACACCTCCTTGAAGCTGCGCGCGGGCTAGCGCGACTGATTCTTCCCACGATCCCAGGGCATTGCGCGCAATATCCAGTTGCATGTCAAACTGCAGCAGATCAAAGTAGGACTGGGCCACGTTGCTCACAAGGGTGAGCACCACAGCGCGACGATTTTCCTCCCGGGCCATCAGGTCCGCCAGCGCGGCTTCATTGGAGCGCCGCACCCTGCCCCAGACATCGATTTCCCAATTTAGAGTGGCCTGACCGAAGTAGCTGTAAGGGGTCGGGAATCCCGGAAAAAGGAAACCGCCCAGCCGTCCGAATGCCGGAGCGTTGACAGTCATATCCATCTTCGGAAAATAATCCATGCGCGCAATGCCTAAGCGCGCCTGAAGCTCTTCAACGCTTGCCACTGCCTGCTTGAGATCCCTGTTCTGGAGGAGAGCTTGCTTGATGAGGCGCTGTAGTTGCTCATCCTGAAGGAGTTCCCACCACGGAAGATTGGCGATGGACTGCCCCTCCGTTTCCGCCATGCGAAATCGGGCGGCAGCATCGATCGAGGGGCGGGAATAGTCCGGCCCCAAGGCGCAGGATGCAAGCAGCAGGCTTGAAAGCAGCAATAAAACTCTGCTTCGCGACCCTGATTTATTATGAGGGGACGACGTCTTTATACCTGAAGCTATCATGTCGCTCCCTCCTTCACTCCCTCTTGCCCGTGTTCATCTGTTTTCGGGACAGGCTTTCGGCTGAGCCAAGTGAAAAACAGGGGAATAAATATCGTCGCCACGAAGGTCGCGAGCAGCATGCCGCCTAGTACACCGGTACCCATGGAACGGCGCGCGGCCGCTCCCGCACCCGTTGCGAACACGAGCGGCAGGATCCCGAGCACGAACGCCATCGAAGTCATGACGATAGGACGAAAGCGCAAACGCGCGGCTTCAATTGCAGCCTGTGCAACTGGCATCCCTTCCCTCATTTTCTGACTGGCGAACTCCACTATCAGGATAGCATTTTTTGCGGCAAGGCCAATCAGCGTGATCAGGCCGACCTGGAAGTAAATATCATTGGGCATTCCTCGCAATAGAACTGCAAGCAGGGCGCCCGCCAGTGCAAACGGAACAGCCATGATGACAGCCAGCGGCAGCGCCCAGGTTTCAAACTGGGCTGCCAGAATGAGAAACACCATAATGATGGCGAAACTGAAGGCAAATACCGCGGCTGAACCGGTGCGTTTTTCCTGGAAAGCCTGACCTGTCCAGGCAATCTGATAATTGTCCGGCAGATTTTTTGCTGCAATCTCTTCCACGAGTTTGATCGCGTCGCCCGAACTCACGCCTGGGGCTCCGCCGCCTAGAATTTTGGCGGAAAGCAGGCCATTGTATCGTTCGAGTTGCTCGGCCCCGACAATCGTGCTGATCCTGCTTAACGCCGATAGCGGCACCATCATTCCTGATTGCGACCGCACATAAACCCTGCCGAGATCTTCCGGTTTCATGCGGTATTGCGGTTCCGCCTGCAGTTGCACGCGGTAGGTACGCCCCAGCCGGTTGAAGTCATTGATATAGAGCGATCCCATCGTACTTTGCAGTGTGGCATATATATCGGCGATTCTCACTTCTTGCGAAATGGCCTTGGCCTCATCCACTTCGATAAAGAACTGCGGGACCGTAGGACGAAAAAAAGTGGCGATACCGGCCAGGCGCGGTTCCTGATTCAGGGCGGCGATGAAGTTGTTCACAACTGCCGACAATTGCATAGGGTTCGCTCCGGCGCGGCTTTGCACGTACACTTCAAAACCTCCCGCAGTACCCAGGCCCCGGATGGAAGGCGGATTGAAGGCAATCGCTATGCCATCAGCCTGCTGCATGCCGATACCGGACAATTTGTTGACAATATCGTCCGCTGTTTCCGTACGTTCAGACCAGTCTTTGAATGCTACAAACATGGTTGCCGAACTGGTCTTGTTTCCTCCTCCGATCAGGTCAAAACCATTCACTACAAACTGGTGGGCTACCGCAGGGTCTTCGGCAATCGCGGCACGGACCGCCTCAGCGGTGCGGGTAGTGCGGGCCAGGGTGGCGCCATCAGGCAGGATGGTTGCAGTAACCACGTATCCCTGATCTTCGGCTGGCACAAAACTGCCAGGAACGATTTCGATCAGATATATCGAGATGCCGATAATGCTGGTAAATACGAACGCACCGATAATCTTATGCCGAATGGTAATGCCTACCGTAGTGATATAAAAATTTGTCAGGCGCCTGAATCCGTTATTGAACGCGCGGAAGAAAGCCGATTCACCATGGGTGTGCTTCAACAAAATGGCGCATAGCGCCGGGGTGAGCGTCAGCGCCACTATGCCCGAAATCGTGACCGCCACGGCTACCGTTACCGCAAACTGCCGGTATAGTTCGCCGGCAATTCCGCCCATGAAAGCCACGGGCACAAACACGGCGCAAAGCACCAGGACAATGGCGACTACCGCCCGCGCGACTTGCTCCATGGAGCGTATGGCCGCCCTGAACGGCGACAATTTCTCCTCATCCATCAGGCGCTCGATGTTTTCCAGCACGACAATGGCATCATCCACCACAATACCGATGGACAGTACCATGGCAAAAAGCGTAAGCGTATTGATGGAAAAACCGAAAACCCATAAGCCGGCAAAGGTCCCTACCAGGGAAATCGGCACCGCAATGATGGGAATGAGCGTTGCCCGCCAGCTTTGCAGGAACAGATAGACGACAAGAATGACCAGTAACATCGCTTCCCCGAGCGTTTTGACCACCTCCCACATAGATGCCTTGACGAATTTGCTGGTATCGTAGGGCACCACGTAATCCATTCCCGGAGGAAAGCGCTTCTTCAACTCATCCATCTTCATCGTGAGCGCTTCTGCCGTTTCAAGTGCATTTGCGCCGGGTTGCAAAAAGATGGGAATGCCCGCCCCAGGTTGGCCATTCAGGGCAGTACGCACGTCGTAACTTTGCGCGCCAAGCTCAATCCGGGCAACGTCCCGCAAATAAAGGACACCGCGGGGTCCGTCCGCGCGCAAAATGATATTCCCGAACTCTTCAGGCTCAAGCAGGCGGCCTTTGGCATTGACCGTAAAGATCAGTTGCTGATCCGCGGGCGCCGGCTCCTGGCCAATCTTGCCCGCCGCATATTGCGCGTTCTGCGCCTGTAAGGCGGCGGCGATATCGGTTGTGGTCACTCCGAGTTGCGCCATTCGGTCAGGGCGCAACCAGATGCGCATGGAATAGTCCTGCCCCCCAAAAACAATCGCATCGCCGACACCCTTGGTACGTTTAAGCTCGTCCAACAGATTGAGCGTGGCGTAATTGCTTAAATACAGCGGGTCGTATTTTCCTTTCTCCTTGGAAATCAGCATGAAGACCAGCAATATATCGTTGGAGCGCTTCTGTATGATCAGGCCGGTTCGCCGCACTTCATCCGGCAGGCGCGGCAACGCAATATTGACGCGGTTGCTGACATTGAAGGTCGCCTGGTCGATATCGGTGCCTACATCAAAAGTGATCGTTATGGTCAGCGTACCGCTCGAATCAGCGCTGGAATTGAAATACAGGAGATTTTCGACCCCGCTTAGTTGTTCCTCGATCGGCGCCGCGACGGTTTTCGTCAGTGTTTCGGCACTCGCGCCGGGATAGGTGGCGGTAACAAGGACAGTCGGAGGGGCGATCTGTGGATATTGGGCGATGGGCAACTGCATGGCTGCAGCCAGCCCGGCTAAAACGATAATGATCGAAATGACGGACGAAAAAATCGGCCGGGTAATGAAAAATGAACTGCCCATAATAGTCGTTTTATGCCTGCTTTTCGGCTGCCGCTGGAGCAGGTTCTGCGGGCATTTCGCCCGGCGCGTGGGGTGATACGGGCGTTCCCGGGCGCAATTTAATGATGTTATCGACGATGACCTTGTCGCCCGCCTTGAGCCCGTCCAGTATTACCCAGTCCGTGCCGATCCAGCGGCCTGCCACGACCGGACGCACGGTCGCCTCATTTTTATCATTGACAACATATACGCTCTTACCCAAGTCTGAAGTCTGCACGGCTATCTGGGGCACGAGAAAAACGCCGCTGCGCTCACCCGTAGTGACGCGCGCACGAACGAATTGTCCGGGCAATAATTGATGCTCGCTGTTGTCGAAAGTCGCGCGCAACTGTTGCGTGCCCAGTGCCGGGTCTATCTGGCTTGCGGCAAAATTCAGTTCCCCCTCCTTCTGGTATTCCGTACCGTCGGGCAGTACCAGCACCACCTTCCTGACCTTCTGTTCGGTCAGAGGGCCTCCAAGCTGAGCGAGTTCATTATCCGACAGGCTGAAACGAACCCATATGGGGGTTAGTTGGACAATCGTCGTCAGCAGGCTGCTGTTCGCCTCCACCAGCGCCCCCTCGGAGAACTGGAAGCGGCCAGATATACCGCTCACCGGGGCGGTTACCAGCGTATAGGAGAGGTTACGCTCCGCATCGAGCACACGGGCTTCAGCCGCTTGCAGGGCAGCACGCGCAATAGCATTGTCGGACACCGCGTTGTCATATTCGCGCTGGCTGATGGCCTGTGTTGCCAATAGCTCGTGCAGGCGTTTCTCTTCACGCTCGGTCTGTACCAGGCGCGCGCGCTGTTCGGCAAGTTGCGCCTTTGCCTGATCCAGAATATATTGATAAGGCACAGGATCGATCTGAAACATGGATTGGCCTGCCTTGACGGCTGAGCCTTCCGCATACAGGCGTTTGAGCAGGATGCCGCCGACCCGGGGACGTATCTCCACTTCCTTGGCGCCTTCGGTTTGTGCTACGGCCTCCGCGCTAATAGGAACTGTAGCAGGCTGCACTTCAATGACACTGACAGGAAGAGCCATGCCTCCCTGGGGTTGATCGGGCCCCTGGCTGCCTTTGCCGCACCCTGCCAGCGCCGCGCTTGCCACGAACACAATCAGCGCTTTGCAAAGGATGGCCGCCGACAACTCGCCGCGTTTGTTTTTATAAAGACTGCCAACCGCCATCATCAACTCCGGTTTTGATAAATAATAGCTTGCATACATTCATGGATGTATGTAAATTATTCATCAAAAGCGCGTCAGTGTAAATAGGGATATTCAAACTAGGATATTCAAACGCTGAGCAAACCCCGAACGAACTCGAAGCCCATGGCCCGAAAGACCAAGGAAAATGCGGAATTGACCCGGCAACGCCTTATCGAGGCGGCACGTCAGGTTTTCCTTGAGCGCGGCGTCAGTCGCACCACAATGGAGCATATCGCCATGCAGGCGGGGGTTACCCGCGGCGCAATCTATTGGCATTTCAGTAATAAACTCGATCTGTTTCAGGCGATGCGCGAGCAGGTATTCCTGCCATTGATAGACCGTATGGACGACACCCTGTTGGTCGAGGGCTCGGAAGATCCTCTTACATGCATAGAGAACTTCCTGTGCGGCACTATCCATGTATTGAACGACAGCACCGAGACACGTCAGATCTACGAGATCATGATGATCAAATGTGAGTACGTCGATGAATTCGGGCGGGTTTTACAGCAGATCCTGGTAAATTGTTCGGCTATTGCGCAGAAGCTGCAACTCGTATATGAGCGCGCCCAAGCCCAGGATCAATTGCATGCATCTCACGAGCCCGCCCAGTTAGCGATCGACACGCATCTGTTCTTTATCGGCTTGCTGCATATGTGGGTGAAGGATACGGACGGCGATCAGTTTCGCGAGCGAGCAATCGAGCTGGTAAAATCCCATATGAAGCTACGCCGCCGATAGAAACGTTTGAAGCGTGAACCCTTTCGACCTTATACCCGGTTCCCGGGTTCATCCATCTCTGAAGAAATTGTTATCTGTCGCTAGGGAACCGCTGAACAAATCTCCGCTGGCGCGACGGCGGCTTTGCGGGATGGGATGTGCGAAAGGCGACGACGCGAATGGCTGGCCCCTTCGCTAGGAGCCTGACAAGGGCAGACCGCCTGCAAAGCCCCGTCCCATCCGGGTTGCGGTAAAATCGGGCGCTCATGGCGTTGCGCTCCTTGGCATCGTAGTCCCAGCTACGACCAGCGTCGCGCGCCTTATGATCATCCCGATTTTAACAGCAACGCGC
>DATJHX010000149.1:0-5547 GCA_035493655.1 Nitrosospira sp. | reverse complement strand
ACCGATCTCAACCGATAAGGCCGTTCTTTCGCTTATTGTTATTCTCGACTACTCTCGCTTAACCCCTGAGCAGGGACAGTACGCTTTGCGGCATCGCATTGGCCTGAGCCAGCATCGCCGTGCCAGCCTGTTGCAGCACCTGGTTCCGGGACAGGGTCGCGGTTTCAGAGGCAAAGTCGGTATCGACAATACGGCTACGGGATGCAGTCAGGTTTTCGGCAGTGGTTTGTACATTCGAGATAGCTGACGAGAAGCGGTTCTGATATGCGCCCAGGTCCGCACGGCCTGCGTTAAGCGCACTCAATGCTGAATCCATCGAGGCAATGGCTGCGTCGGCTCCCGCCTTGGTGCTGATATCAACCCCCCCAAAGCCCGTGACCGTCGTTGCTGCCGTAGTACCCGCCGTCAGGCCGGTGGTCGCAGTTGTGGCGGAAGCGCCTGCGAAAGCGATAACGGTGCTGCTGCCGGACACGTTATAAAGTGACACCGCGCCAGTAGTGGCGTCAGCTTCAGCATAAACCTTGGTTGTGCCGGATACCGAATTAATCGCAGTTGCGATATTGGACCCCTGCGTGATAGCGTCGCTACTCGCAGCGACCGCACCCACGCTGGTACCATTGATGGTCAGGTCCCCGGCAGTAATTGCGGTGAAAGCCGTGGCGGCGACACCGGCGACATTTGCCGAAGAGCTAGTGCCCAATGATGAGGATTTAGCGTTTACCATGCTGGTGATGTTGATGGTCTCACCGACATTTGCGCCGACCTGGAACGATTGATTGGTAAACGAGCCGTCGATCAGCTTGATGCCGTTGAAGGCGGTGGTTGAGGCAACACGGTCAATTTCCGCTTTAACCTGCTGTACTTCATTATTCAGGGCGGTGCGATCGCTTGAGCTATTGCTGGCATTACGTGACTGAACGGCCAACTCGCGGATGCGCTGTAGATTATTGCCGATTTCTCCCAGCGCGCCCTCAGCGGTTTGCGACATCGAGATGCCATCGTTGGCGTTGCGCACGGCCTGGTTAAGCCCCCGGATCTGCGAGGTCATACGCTCGGAAATCGCCAGCCCCGCGGCGTCGTCCTTGGCGCTGTTGATGCGCAGGCCGGAGGACAACCGTTGCAGCGTGGTGGCAAGCGCGTTCTGCGAGCTGTTAAGGTTGCGCTGCGCGTTCAGCGAAATGACATTGGTATTGATAATTGCTGCCATGTAAATCTCCTTGACTGGTTTTTATGGAATTGCATCGTACAGCGCCAACTCTGGCCCGCCTTACCCCATTTTTGGGTTCCGATTTCCGGGCTCCGAGGCTGATCAATCGCTGTTATGCTTATTAACGGTGAGTCAGGAGAAACATTTAATCTGTTCGTCAAGTTTTTCGTGCAATATCGGCCCCATGGCTTAACCAGAAGCCGTGCATCAATGGGAACATCGTCATTTCCCCGTCACTTTCACACGCTGGGAGCAAAAAGAAACGGAGTGCCCAAAAAAACGTTGTCATTCCGGTAGCGTGAACCGGTTCAATTCGGCCGCTCGGGTCATTTGCCTCAATTGATGGAAGGCATTGTCATTTCCGAAAACGGGAACTCAAAGATTACTCCAGGGGATTGTTTCGTCAGATTGATGATCGGCCTCCGGAGTGCAGGATTCCAGCCTGCACCACAACCATATACTGGCCATGATAAGCGGCTGGACCCGCATGCCGTGAGCGGATTAGCGGCGATTCGGCATCATATATCCGGCTTTATCTATTTTTTCTTATGAAGATGGATGGCTGAAAGGACAGGAGAACTGCATGCCGGAGCCTGAATCGGGGCTCGGAGAACGGGTAAAAGGGATCAAAAAAGGACGGTAGAGGCTTCGTATCTACGGTTTGAATGATGAAGCCAGCGGATGTCGCGCCAGGAATCAGGCCAGACCGTTCTTGATAGCGTAGTGGGTAAGCTCGGCGTTATTTTTGAGCTTCATTTTTTCCAGCAGGCGGCTACGGTAGACGCTGACCGTCTTCACGGAAAGACGCATCTCCTCGGCGGCGTCGGTCAGGCTTTTGCCCGAAGCAATCAGGCACAGGGTCTGGTATTCCCTGTCGGAGAGCATTTCATGAGGCGGACGATCGTGATCCTCGCCGAGGCTGTCCGCCATCGCTTCGGCCATAGCGGCCGTGAGATACTTGCGTCCCCTCGCCACCTGCTGGATTGCAGCCATGAGTTCGCCTGGCGCGCTTTGCTTGGTGATATAGCCCGACGCGCCCGCTTTCAACGCGCGTATGGCAAACAAGCCTTCATCATGCATGCTCAGCATGAGGACACGGGTTTTCGGAGACTCTTTCCTGATCTGCTTCAGGATTTCGATGCCGTTCCTGTCGGGCAGGGATATGTCCAGCACTACCACATCCCATCCGCCTTCCCTTACCTGCCGTATCGCTTCGGCGCCGTGCTCCGCTTCGCCAACATTCATGACTTTACCGCTCTCCACGAGGATCTGCCGCAAGCCCTGCCGAACGATCGCATGGTCGTCGACTACGAGAACATTCATGCTTTTATGCCTGGCTGTACGGCAACTGATTCCTCCCGCGCTATCCTCAGCGGAATCGACAGATGTACCGAGGTGCCTCGTCCAGGCATACCGCTCACGGTCAGCTTGCCATCGAGGAGGCCGGCGCGCTCGATCATTCCGCGAATGCCGAAGGAATTGAGTTTGGAAGTATCCGCCGGCGTAATGCCGCAGCCGTTATCGCGCACCTCCAGTTGCAGTTGACCTTCTGATGAACCCACGTCCAGCCGGACCCATACGTGCGACGCGCGGCCATGTTTAGCAATATTGGTGAGCGCTTCCTGGAAAATCCGGAATACCGAAATTGCCAAATCCTGCTCCAACTCGATATCCTGCTGAGTACCCGCGACCTCGCATGGAATACCCAGGCGTTTACTGAATTCTCCCGCCTCCCATTCGATTGCCGCGGCAACGCCAAAATCCATGATGCCAGGACGGAGATCACGTGAGATGCGCTTAATCGAATCCATGGTGCGATCGACCATTTGGGATACCGTGCGGATTTTTGCCAGCAATGCCCCATTGTCTGCACTGATGCTGCCGCTACCGTTACCTATGTTGCGCCCCAGCCAGTCGAGATCGATCTTGATCGCGGTCAGATTGCCGCCCAGGTCATCATGAATTTCTCGCGCAATGCGAATGCGCTCATGTTCCCTTGCCGCCATGATGTGAGATGAAACTTCCTTCAGCCGCTCGTGCGATTCCTTGAGCGCAGTCTCTCTTTGCCTGCTCTGGGTGATATTGATAATGATACCTTCCCAGACGACGCCGACGCCTTCCTCACGGCGTGGGCTTGCCCGCAGGCTGACCCATTTTACGTCATGGTACGACTCGATCCACAGGCGTCCTTCCCAGTTCCATGTCGACAGATTCGCTGCTGACTGCGCTCTCGAATCACGCAGGCTTTTGCGATCCTTCCAGAGAATGATCTCCTCGAACAACGCGGGGTTAGCCTGGAGAGCCTCGACCGTAACCCCAAGCACATTCACGCACTGATCGCTGAGAAATGGCATGGCGTATCGGCCGTCCTCCCCGAGGATATATTGAAAAACCATACCCGGCGCATGAGAAACGATGGCTCGCGATTGTGCTTCCTCATTCTCCATTTATCAGTACCCTTATTTACATCATTTCTCATGATTTCTGTATTCTCTTGTGAACTTCTCAGAGGTTATGGAAGGGCAATAACCGGATTATTCACATAGCTCGATAATTCTGCAAAGCACCTCTATAAGGAAATATACCTCCCGGCACCCTAGTCAGGATAAAAAACGAGGAAATGGGGGAAAGGAACGTGGAGCGCGAAAAAGGTAGGGAAAAAGAGAAAAAAGAACGTTATTGCCCGTCCCCGCATACCTGGTTCCGCATACACCGCCATGATTTTGCAGGATGAGTAGAGCAAAGCGCAACCCATCTAAATACAGATTGCAACCAATAATCATCTCACCCTGCCCGGCTTCTCAATCAAGGCGAATGTTACCCAAATCAAAGATTAAATCAATGATTACGAGGGGAGACGGGAGACGCCTCTGTTTACGCCGCGCCGGAAATTTTATCCAATGCTTCGCCGATTGCTGCGGCATCCACAGGGCGGACCAAACGGACAATTTCCTTACCGTCCCTCAGAAAGATCAGGGTCGGCCAGAGTGTTATGCGAAAGGATCGCCCCAGCGGGCGGCCCTTGCCATCCTCAACTTTGATATGCCGTATCTCTGGATGCCTGGAGAGAGCTGAGTCGATCAGCGGCTGGGCAGTACGGCAGTAACCGCACCACGGAGCGCCGAACTCTACAAGTGTTGCTCCATTAAGGGAATCAATCTCGGCGCGGGTCCGCTCAATCATTTCATAACGTGAATTCATCGTATTGAAATCGTTCGTTTTGTTTAGTATGCCGATGGTACTTCAGTCCAACAGCGTATGTTCGTCAGACAGGTAAGATGTTCGCTGAAAAAAGCACTTATGGAAGAGCTGAATACATTATTATGAGGAGATCAATGCATTAACAAGTTAGCAATATCGGAGCGAGCATGACTGATAATATAATCGCCGACAGTATCCCGTCAGACAAAAAAGTAATTGATTGGACGCACATAAAACTTACCCCACTTGAGGAATCGGATATTGATTTACTCTATGTCTGGCAGAATCTTCCGAGCATCAGGGATCTTACGATGGGATTTCGCTTTCCAATACAAAAGGAAACAGTTAAAGAATGGATAAAAAATCAACGGGAACAAAACGGAAAAACTCGTGTTGTGTTCGCTATAAGGCAAAACGAAAATCTCATCGGGACCATTCAACTGCACCGTATTGAACCATATCAACGAAAAGCGCTATTAGGCGTTTACATTGGTGAGCCAAAAAGTCGAAACAAAGGATCTGGATTTGTAGCATCCTCCTTGTTGATTGACTACGCATTCCAGGGACTCGACATGCGAAAAATAGGACTTGAGGTTCTTTCTATCAATCACAGTGCGATTGCATTGTATGAAAAACTTGGGTTCAAAAAAGAGGGCACAAAGATCGGGGAATATTTTTTGGGAGGGCAATATTTGGACGTCTTGATCTTTGGGCTTCAGAGAAAAGACTGGAAAATCGAAATTCCTGCCGCAGCTAATAGGCTGATTGGTGTGGCACAAGCTGACGGTTTAAGCAACGAATTACCGCCGCAATAATAGATCGCGACGACGATTCGGCAGTTTCCAGCAGGATTTTGTTTATACCTTATCCTGCCCTGTTATCCGCTATAATTTTTAAGCACCTCAGTTACATCCGCGATATTGAAGGGAGCTTTGATATTGATATAAGTGGAAACATGAGTAGAGACTATCCCTCGCGCACAAAAGGCACCAGACTATTGCTCCATTCAAACGCTTCCAACTGCAAAGGATAAAGCTCTTCGACCGGCAGCCCCAGCTTGAGAAGCAGCGGCTCCAGCAACCGGCTGGCCTCGGAAGGTTTTTCAATATATTCGGAAAGTTTTAGCAAATCGCCATAAA
>DATJHX010000148.1:0-4014 GCA_035493655.1 Nitrosospira sp. | reverse complement strand
CGCGCTCGCACCCAGGTCTCATCCTCGCGGCCAATGGCGTAGAGCCTCTTTTCGGTAACCTGGAATTTAAGTATCAATAGGTCCAATCTCGCGCTTTCTCGCTTGCCGTCCGTCGCACACCGCATACCCTCGTAGGTTACGTTCATTGCTCGCGTGGGTGATTTGATGACTAGAGTGTAGCGCACGACGCCATCTCCTCCCACTGCGATAGAAGGGGCATCAATATAATGAAAATTATCGCTGGCGGGGCCAGCGTCAAATGGGAGCAGATTCTCCGCTTTGGGGTAGGCGGGCAATTGTGCCTGCAGTTCGTCCCAGGGTTTGCTGCTATCAAAATCGCTATCGAATCCCTTCAACGCTTTCTGGGTACCGCATGCTGCGAGCGCCAGGAAGCATAGCAATAGCAGAATTTTTTTCATGATGAAAAATCAAGGTTATCGCCAACGTTCGAATCATGCGCCAAGCTCAGCATTGGCGCGGCTTGCAAAGCGATTTACTTTAATGCTAATTTGAATGGGTTTATTCATATCATATTCCGGTCCAGTAACTTCCGGATATCGGGAAGCAATCGTGGGAGCTAGAATATAAAATATAAAAAAGGAGGCCGAAATGAAATACAAAGTTCTGATTGCACCTGTTGAGCCGTCGATAAACGCCATGCCCAACTATAGTGGTGTTCTCGCCACCTACGATATCGACGCCAGTTCAGAAGCTGTAGCTGGAGATCTCGCGTTTACCCGCTTTTGCCAGGAAAATCCTTATCATTCTCTCAACCGCGACGATTACATCATAAGCGTGAATATGTGAACTGAATAATCGGTTTGCCTCGGGGTCAATAGCTCATCTATAGATAAACACCTCATTTTTGCGAATGAGGGGTATTTTTTTCTCCCCGGAACACTTTCTGAAAATTTCGAGCTTGCCCTCATCTTTTAACCCAAGGGTTCCCGCACCATTTTCTTTATAAGGCTCACAACCGCATTCTCGTGTAGCCTGCTCTTGCAAATCGCTAAAAAGCCCATATTTTCCGGTTACCGGGCCGCGCACCAAGCTCTATGGCAAGCTGTTGGTCAAGCGGTTGAGGTATAATTTCTTTTTCAATTTCTGCTTTGCTGGAGGGTTGTTATGCCAATTTACGAATACCGTTGCGGATCTTGTGGTTTTGAAAAGGAATATCTGCAAAAGGTAAATGATGCACCGGTGGCGGCTTGTCCCGCATGCGGCAGCGAGGCGTACACCAAACTTATTTCCGCGGCAGGCTTCCAGTTGAAGGGCAGCGGCTGGTACGCCACCGATTTCAAGAACGGTTCAAAGCCAAAATCGAAGCCCGAGTCGGAAACAGCAGCGAATGATTCCGGCTGCGCGGCCGGACCGCCCGCGGAGCCAGCTTGTCCTGCTTGCGCGACTGACCAGTAGAAATAGCTGGCTCGGTACCGCTCAATATGAAACGTTATTTCATCACCGGACTCCTGATCTGGGTACCTCTGGGTATTACCGTCTGGGCGTTGAAATTTTTGATCGGTACCATGGACCAGTCGCTGCTGCTTTTGCCTGCCAGATTTCAGCCCGAGGCCCTGCTGGGTTTTCATATTCCAGGCTTCGGCACTGTATTGATTGTGCTGGTAGTGTTTCTGACCGGTGTGCTGACGACCAATATCATCGGGCAACGGCTGGTAGTATTCTGGGAGGGCGTGCTATGGCGCATCCCTGTGGTGAAATCGATTTACTACGGCGTCAAGCAAGTCAGCGATACGTTGTTTTCCAGCCAGGGTGAGGCATTTCGCAAGGCGCTACTGGTGCAATACCCGCGCGAAGGATCATGGACCAGTGCATTCATGACCGGATATCCGGGCGGCGACGTGGTCACTCACCTCAAGGGAGAGTATGTGAGTGTCTACGTGCCGACCACACCCAATCCTACCTCGGGATTTTTCCTGATGATGCCAAAAAGCGATGTGATCGAGCTCGACATGAGCGTCGATGCCGCGCTTAAATACATTATTTCCATGGGTGTAGTGACGCCCGGTAACGGCAAAAAGCATCCCGCCCCCCACGAAGCGGTATTGTTAAATACTCATCGCTCCGCCAGTTCTGCTTCGGGCGAAAAATCCTGATTTTGTCTTTTCCCGCTTCTTCCTTTCTCGGATTTAAGATTTTTCATGCGCACTAACTACTGCGGCCTCATTGATGCCAGATATCTCGACCAAACGGTAACCCTTTATGGCTGGGTGCACCGCCGCCGCGACCATGGCGGCGTTATTTTTGTCGATCTGCGTGACCGCGAAGGCATCGTTCAGGTCGTGTGCCATCCCGATAATGCAGTCGCCTTCGAAATTGCCGAGCACATTCGCAACGAATTCGTCCTTAAAGTTACCGGAGTGGTACGGCATCGTCCGCCGGGCACCGTCAACCCCAACCTGGTCAGTGGCGAAATCGAGGTGTTGGTGCAGTCCATCGAAATTCTCAATAGTTCACTGACTCCCCCATTTCTGATGGATGACGAGCACTTGAGCGAAGCCGTGCGGCTGGAGCACCGCTATCTCGATCTGCGGCGCCCGGAAATGCAGGCAAACTTGCGCTTGCGCTACAAGGTAGCCATGGCAGTTCGCACATTTCTCGATCAGCATGACTTCATTGATGTGGAAACCCCGATGCTGACCAAGTCTACCCCGGAGGGCGCACGCGATTATCTCGTCCCGTCGCGGGTCAATACCGGGCATTTTTTTGCATTGCCGCAATCGCCCCAATTGTTCAAGCAACTGCTGATGGTGGCAGGGTTCGACCGCTACTACCAGATTACCAAATGCTTCCGTGACGAGGATTTGCGCGCCGATCGTCAGCCTGAATTCACCCAGATCGATATCGAGACCTCTTTCCTGAACGAAACCCAGATCATGGCGATGATGGAAGAGATGATTTGCCGGGTATTCAAAAGCGCCATCAACGTTGATCTGCCCAGCCCTTTTCCGCGTTTGACGCATGCGGACGCAATGTCGCGCTACGGCTCAGACAAACCCGACCTGCGCGTTCCGCTGGTTTTGACCGAGCTTACCGATGTAATGAAGGATGTCGAATTCAAGGTGTTTCGCGAGGCGGCGCACAAGCCGGGGGGACGTGTAGCGGCACTCCGGGTGCCCGGAGGCGTCAGATTGTCGCGCAAGGAAATCGATGACTATACAAATTTCGTTGCGATATACGGCGCCAAAGGTCTCGCCTACATCAAGGTCAATGCGCTGGAAAATGGCCTGGAAGGCTTGCAGTCCCCGATATTGAAGTTCCTGCCCGAGGCGGCTATAAGGGTCATCCTGGAGCGTGCGGGTGCAAAAGACGGGGATCTCATATTCTTCGGCGCGGACAAGGCCCAGGTGGTCAACGAAGCCCTCGGCGCCTTGCGCGCCAAAGTGGGACATGACCACGGTTTCGCAGAGCCAGGTTGGAAGCCGCTGTGGGTCATCGATTTTCCCATGTTCGAACGTGACGAGGAGGAAAACCGCTGGAAAGCCCTGCATCATCCGTTTACTTCGCCCGCCGACGGGCATGAGGATTTACTGGAGACCGATCCTGAAAAAGCCTTATCCAAGGCCTACGACATGGTGCTGAACGGCTCCGAGATCGGCGGCGGTTCGGTGCGTATTCATCGGACGGAAATTCAGTCGAAAGTATTTCGCGCATTGAATATTGGAGCCGATGAGGCGCAGGAAAAATTCGGCTTCCTGCTCGAAGCGCTGCAATACGGCGCACCCCCCCATGGCGGCATAGCGTTCGGCCTCGATCGCGTGGTCGCCATGATGGCCGGGACCGAATCTATCCGTGATGTCATTGCATTTCCGAAGACCCAGCGCGCTCAATGTCTGCTGACCCATGCGCCCAGCGCTGTGGGTGAAAAACAGTTGCGCGAACTGCACATCAGGTTGCGCCATGCGCACGCAGCAAATGCCTGACCTTACCTTGCGCAAAGTGCCGGCAATTACAGCTAAAGACGGGACTTATCTAGGTAAATACCGCCGAATTACT
>DATJHX010000147.1:0-9119 GCA_035493655.1 Nitrosospira sp. | reverse complement strand
CGAACGTTCCGGCATAACCCTGATCCGTCCTGGCAAGCTTGAGAATGAGCTGGTCGCCTCCTTTTCGAAATATGCCATCTTCCTCATTTCTCGTTCTGAATGACTCCGGACTCTTTTTGGCATAAGCCGATTGTTCGTGCGCCCGGTCCGTAATTGAATCATCAAAATAAAGTTGCGACGTGAACTCATGAGTCTGCAACGTTTTAGGGTCGGTACGGATCTTGAAATGAATATGAACCGTTCTGCCTGGGTACCACCCTGGGTAAATCGTGATGAAGCGCGCCCCGCCGTTTGTGTCCGTTATCTGATAGCCGCGCAGGAATTTTTTTCCGACGGTATTAAAGTGGCTGTCAATGACGTCAGAATAAATTCCCTGGGCGTCGCAATGCCATATGTCCACCACCGCGCCAGGGAGCGGTTTGCAGCCGGCTTTGCCTACGGAAAAGATATGCATGTCGAGTGTTAGTGGCAAGCCTTCCTTTATTGAACCGTCCAAAGGATCGGAACGAATATCCGCACGATGCAGATGCTCATCAACAAAGTATGGCCCTTCGGTCTGCTGAGGTGTTGCGATACACGAGAACATTTTTCGAATCATCTCCTCTTTTCGAGAGTCAGCCGAGGAATGCCTGTCAAGCATGGTCAGGCCGGTTGCACCGAGCAGCGCAAGCATATTTCGTCGGTTCATGCTTCCCCCATCCAACTGTTCTTCCAATCGTTCGGTTGTCCCAAATTCCATCTCTTGAAAATTATCAGGAAACGGCAGCGCCGATCCCACTTGACAGTTGGATGATACCTGCGCTTTTGAAGTTCCGGCGCGCTACCGCAGTTCATCCAATATTAGTTCGGCAGCCCCTGAAAAGCGGCTTATTGAAACTCATCCTAAAACTCAATCGTGGTTGATGGGAATCGTTCCAGCAAAACCTTCCAGGGTTGGCCGATGCTCGGGCGGCGTAGAGGAACCAGGCCGGCGAGCCCAGGAAACACTTCAGGCGCAACGAGAGTTATTCAGGAATTAGCGCCGCCATTGAGCGAGAGTTTGCTCAGCAAATTGTTTTTCACCGCCGGCCATTCATGCTGAAGTATAGAGTAAACAACCGTATCGCGAATCGAGCCGTCGCGCATGATCTGATGGCTGCGCAATACACCGTCCTGTTTTGCGCCGAGCCTTTCAATCGCAGCTCTCGAAGCCTGATTGAAATAGTGTGTCCGAAACTCTACCGCAATAGCCGCTTTTTGTTCGAAAGCGTATTGGAGCAGTAGCAACTTGCTTTCGGTATTTACACTGGTTTTGCAGGCTGATTTTGCGTACCAGGTATACCCGAGCATCGGTCTTCTATTGGCTTCATCCACATTATAGAAACGAGTGGTGCCTACAATCCGATGAGTGCCGTTAAGCCTGACAGCGTATGCGATATCGCCTTTTTTTGAATTTTCGATGGCTTTAGCCACATATTTTTCCATGTGGTCGGGGGAGGGGACGTTGGCAAACCAAAGCTTCCAGTATTCTCCATCCATGACTGCAGCCTTCAATGGCTCGATATGAGCCATGTTCAATGGATCAAGTGTTACGACCGCTCCCTCCAATTTTACCGGCTCAAGCCAGGTCATCTTTTCACGCTTCAACTATGCTTCACATCGCTCAATCATTTGTGAGGTAGGGAAATATGATATTTTCGTCATTCCGGGCTTGACCCGGAATCTAGCCAAAACCAATACGAGAGCTTTGTAGAGAGGGATACCACTTCGTCATTATCCCTTACGCTAAGTCACCCAGGGCAACAAAGCTGTTCAATGATGGTTCTCAGAACATCGGCTTCTTCTTCGCGGAATTGTAGCGCTTGACCCCGCTCGTTATTTCTGCTTTGGCTTCCTTGGTCCCAACCCATCCATTAATCTTGACCCATTTGCCCGATTCCAGATCCTTATAGTGAGCGAAAAAGTGCGCGATCTGCGAAAGCACCAGTTCCGGGAAATCATCGTAGGATTTTTTCTTTTGATAGAGGCCGCACAGCTTGTCGATGGGCACGGCCAGTATCTTTGCGTCCTCCCCAGCCTCATCGCTCATGGTTAACATGCCCAGCGGCCTGCAACGTACAACGACGCCCGAAATAAGCGGCACCGGCGAGATCACCAGGACATCCACCGGATCGCCGTCTTTCGACAGGGTATGCGGAATATAGCCATAGTTGCAAGGGTAGTGCATGGACGTTGACATGAACCGGTCGACGAACATCGCGCCTGTTTCCTTGTCCACTTCGTATTTGATGGGATCAGCGTTCATGGGTATTTCTATGATGACATTGAAATCATTCGGCACATCACGGCCAGAATTGACCCGATCGAGATTCATTTATATTTCTGCTCCATGGCGCTAAAAAATTATCGACTAAAAAATCATTGATTATAACCGAGCCGAGTCGAACCCATTTCAATTCATGCTGTTCCCGCCTATGCTATTCAATTTCGCTGTCATGGCTGCGATTGCTTACATCTTACTGGCGGGGTTCCTGTTTTTCGCCCAGTCTCACCTTATTTATTTTCCCGATTACGCTCGCGACATTGCCATAACGCCTTGCGATGCTGGACTTGCCTACGAGTCTGTGGAAATTTCCACGGTCGATGGTGAAACGCTGCATGGCTGGTTTGTACCGGCGCCTGAGCCAAGCGGAACAGTGCTGTTTTTTCATGGCAATGCCGGGAACATTTCCCATCGCATGCAATACCTGTCGATGTTCAACAGCCTTGGCTACAATACGTTTATTTTCGATTACCGTGGCTACGGGGATAGCAGCGGAACGCCTTCGGAGCCCGGCACTTATCGCGATGCGGAGGCCGCGTGGGATTATCTTACGCAAGAACGAAGCATACCTCCTGGCCGCATCATATTGTTCGGCGAATCCCTTGGCGGCGCGATCGCGGCGTGGCTCGCTGCGCGGGAAAAACCAGGCCTGCTGGTACTCGCTTCCGCATTTACCTCCGTGCCTGACATGGCAGCAAAACTTTATCCATTCCTGCCTGTGCGGCTGCTGTCCCGCTTCGAATACAATACGCTGGAATCCCTGAGTTCTGTTGCCTGCCCGGTTTTCGTGGCCCATAGCCCGGATGATGAGATTGTACCGTTTGCTCAGGGTCAGTTATTGTATGAGGCAGCACCGCCTCCCAAGGAGTTTCTCGAGTTGCAGGGCGGGCATAACGATGGATTCATTTTCATGCGAAAGGAATGGGTGGGCGCAATGGACGAGTTTATCCGCCTGAACCTCGACTCGGAAGACGCCGAGCCAGACTGCTTCGGCAATGAATGATGTTGATACTCGCGCATCGCGGCTATCATGCCGCAGTTCCTGAAAACACACTTGCGGCCTTTGAGGCGGCGGTAACTGTCGGCGCCAATGGAATCGAAACCGATCTGCGCATGAGCCGCGACGGATTGCCCATACTGATCCATGATCGTGTGACCCCATCTGGCGACGCGGTAGCCGATCTTACCCGAGCTGAAATTGAAGGGATTCTCGGTTACGAGATACCTACCCTGGATGAAGCGCTGGAAAGCTTCCCTGACATCGTTTGGAATGTTGAGATCAAATCCCCATCAGCGCTCTCTTCAACGATAAGCGTGATCCAGAAGCATCAGGCCCGCCACCGTATTATTATCACTTCTTTCCGACATGACCTCGCGGCGGTGTGCGCGTCCTTACTGGAAGTCAATTGCGGCTTTTTGCTGGCACACCGGCCGCGGACACTGGATTCCCTGCTGGCTGATTTAAACGCTAATGGCAATCCCAGGATCAATCACATCGTATGGGATTACGAAGTTCTAGATAGTGTTCTGTTAAAGCAGGCGGCCGAAAACGGCTTTCGCAATTTTGTTTATGGGCCTGTTACAAGAGCAGAGCACGACGATTGCCGGGAAAAAGGCGTGGATGGGGTGATTACCGATTATCCTCTTGCAGCACTGGATGCGTAGCCTGCTCCATTTTGTCCCAATGCGGAACCACTAGACGATCATGCAAAAGCAGGGCTCATTTTATTATTTTGATTACCTGAGCCGCACTGGCTCGCCGTCGGGGTATTGATCATGCCCCCTTGCGCATTTCATTGGCTTCCGACATCAGCGTGAAATTCTGCTTGCCGGTAACCGGGTTAACCGCGCAACCGGCAGAAAATAGCACGCAAGCGAGAGCAAAGAGAAGATGAGGGAAGCGGTTTTGATTCTCATGAAATCATTTTAACCGCCAGAATAGAAATAGCGGCGGCCAAAATGAAAAGGGCAGCAACAGGACTGCCCAAGCATTCCTTTTGCTACCCTGCTGATGCTTTGTTTGATATCCCTTGGGAGAGCCTTGGCTGTTTTATCAAGCAGTCAAGGGAAAGGGAGGTCCAGGAAAACCGCAGAGATAAGCGGCGGCTTAAGAGATAAGCGAGATAAGGGGCTTAAGAGATAAGCGACTTAAGCTTGCGATTAAGCTGTTGCCTGTTTTTCAGCCTTCTTGCCATATTTCTGCCGGAATTTCTCGACCCGTCCGGCGGTATCGACGATTTTCTGCTTGCCGGTATAGAACGGATGACAGGCTGAGCAAACCTCGACATGCAAGGGCTTGCCCATGGTGGAACGTGTCTGGAACGTGTTGCCGCAACTGCAGGTCACGGTAATTTCTTGATAATTAGGATGAATATTTGCTTTCATGATATGTAATCCTCAAGCTGAGTCCGGCCGGCAGAAGCGGCGGACGAGCGAAAAAAACCCATATTGTCCTATAATCAGACGGTGGTTTGCAACATGAGTTCAATGGTTGCGATTTCTCAGGCAGGATTTAGCCCGTTTTGCCGGTTTCTATACCCGCCGCATCGAATCGAAGAAATCGGCGTTGTTTTTTGTTACCTTGATTTTGTCGAGCAGGAATTCCATTGCTTCCATGTCGTCCATGGGGTAGAGCAGTTTACGCAGCACCCAGATTTTCTGTAGCACGTCCGGTTTGATCAGCAATTCTTCCCTGCGGGTACCCGAGCGGTTGACGTTGATGGCGGGGTAAGTCCGTTTTTCGGCCATGCGCCGGTCAAGATGAATTTCCATATTGCCCGTGCCTTTGAATTCCTCATAGATCACATCATCCATACGCGAGCCGGTATCGACCAGCGCTGTGGCAATGATGGTGAGGGAGCCGCCTTCCTCGATGTTGCGTGCGGCGCCGAAGAAACGCTTGGGCCGCTGCAAAGCGTTGGCGTCCACGCCGCCCGTGAGCACCTTGCCCGAGGCGGGAACCACGGTATTGTATGCGCGCGCCAGCCGCGTGATCGAGTCCAGCAGTATGACGACATCCTTCTTGTGCTCCACCAGCCGCTTGGCTTTTTCGATCACCATGTCGGCAACCTGCACATGGCGCACCGCGGGCTCGTCGAACGTGGAGGAAATGACTTCGCCCCGGACTGAGCGGATCATTTCGGTCACTTCTTCGGGGCGCTCGTCTATCAGCAATACCATCAGTATTACGTCCGGATGGTTGGCCGCGATCGCGTGAGCAATATGCTGCAGCATGACTGTCTTCCCCGATTTAGGGCTCGCCACCAGCAAGCCGCGCTGGCCCTTTCCGATGGGCGCGATCAGGTCAATAATTCGGCTGGTGACATTTTCCTCGGCTTTGATGTCGCGTTCGAGCTGTAACCGGTCCGTGGGGAATAGTGGGGTGAGATTTTCAAAAAGTATCTTGTGTTTTGAGTTTTCCGGTGGTTCGCTGTTGACCTTGTCCACCTTGACCAGGGCGAAATAGCGCTCGCCATCCTTGGGCGTACGTATTTCACCCTCGATCGAGTCTCCCGTGTGCAGGTTAAAACGTCTTATCTGGCTGGGAGAGACGTAAATGTCGTCAGGCCCGGCCAGGTAAGAGGTATCCGGTGAACGCAAAAAACCAAAGCCATCCTGCAGCACTTCCAGAGTGCCTTCGCCAAAAATGCTTTCACCTTTCCTGGCCTGGTTCTTCAGCAATGCGAAAATCAGGTCCTGTTTTCGCAGGCGATTGGCGCCATCGATTTCATTGGCAATCGCCATCTCTACCAGTTCGGTGACATGGAAGTTTTTGAGGTCGGATAAATGCATGAGTGAAACTCGCGGGTAGGGAGCAGGAAAACGTAAAGCCGTCAGAAAACGTTGGGAAAAACTGATGGGGTGGAGCTAGAATTAGAAGCGGGGCGCCAGAGTGGATTCCGCCTTAGGGAGACTACTATAAGATTAGCGGATTTAGAGGTGACTGTCAATAAATGCAGTCAGTTGTGACTTGGATAGTGCGCCAACCTTTGTTGCCTCGATATTACCATTTTTGAACAGCATGAGCGTGGGAATGCCGCGGATACCGTATTTCGGCGGCGTAGCCTGATTTTCGTCAATATTGAGCTTAGCCACCTTTAAGCGGCTTCCGTATTCCTTCGCAACTTCATCCAGAATGGGCGCAATCATCTTGCAAGGGCCACACCATTCCGCCCAATAGTCTACTAGAACAGGCACGTTTGACTGCAATACTTCGGCTTCGAATGTTCCATCCGAGACGGAATGAATATGCTGACTCATGAGGCTCTCATTGAAAAGTTAATGTATTGAGATAACCGAACGCACAAGACCGAGAATAAAACTTAGGATACCGAGGATATTAGTTTGACGTCATGCGGTCAATTTCTCAACAGTATTATTATATGCTAGCGAAAAAATATGTGAAAGGGAAGTTTTAAGAAGCTCTGCCAGGAATTCTGAAAAACGAACCATTATAACCAGGGCCTGTTAACACTTTTTCACAGCTCCCCTTGGGTTGCGCGGGTTGCGCGCGAAAAAAGCGGGTGCGAAATAAGTGTTAACAGGCCCTAAGCACTGTACGCCGAACGAAAATTATGAGCTTACGGATCGGCCTCTGGTTATGTCAAGTCCACGGCTCTTAGCCGGTTTTCCCCCATGAGTCCCGCAATGTCACGGTGCGGTTGAATACTGGTTTGCCTGGCATTGCATCTTTCCGGTCGGCAGTGAAGTAACCATGGCGTTCGAACTGGAAGCGCTCTTCAGGTTGAGCCCGGCTGAGCGATGGTTCCACAAAAGCGGTAACAATCTTTTTGGAGTGAGGATTGAGAAAGTTCTTGTAATCGTTGCCTCCTGCGTCGGGATGGGCATTGGTAAACAGGCGATCATAAAGACGCACTTCGGCCGGCTGCGCATGTGCTGCAGACAGCCATTGAATGTTTCCCTTGACCTTGCGCTTGTCTGCTCCCTCCGTGCCACTCTTGCTATCAGGGTCATAGGTACAATGGATTTCAAGGACTTCGCCATCGGCATCCTTTACCACATCCGTGCATTTTATTATATAAGCATAACGCAGCCGCACTTCGGCGCCTGGCGAAAGGCGGAAGTAGCCCTTGGGCGGCGTTTCCATGAAGTCGCCGCGCTCGATATAGATAACTTTGGATAGAGGTACTGCGCGAGTTCCCAGTTCAGGCTTTTGCGGATGGTTGGGTGCAAGACAATCCTCCACGCTGTTTTCCGGATAATTGTCGATGACGACCTTTAGCGGCTCGATGATTGCGAGGCGCCGGGGGGCGCGCTCGTTCAGATCTTCGCGCAGGCAATCTTCGAGCACACCCATGTCTATCCAGGAATCGGCTTTGCTGACGCCGATGCGTTCGGCGAAGAGGCGAATTGATTCTGGGCTATATCCCCGGCGCCGCACGCCCGCCAGAGTATTCATTCGTGGATCGTCCCAGCCATCGACCAATCCGCCTTCAACCATTTCAATCAGCTTGCGCTTGCTCATGACGCTATAAGTGAGATTGAGCCGGGCAAATTCGATCTGCTGCGGATGGCAGGGCAAAATATCCGCCAATTGATCCAGAACCCAGTCGTAAAGCGGCCGGTGATCTTCGAATTCAAGCGTGCAAAGGGAGTGGGTAATTCGCTCCAGCGCATCGGAAATGCAATGCGTGTAATCGTACATCGGGTAGATACACCACTGATTTCCGGTGCGATGATGGTGGATGTGACGGATACGGTAGAGGACGGGGTCGCGCAAGTTGATGTTCGGCGATACCATATCGATCTTCGCGCGGAGGACGTGCTCGCCGTTGGCAAATTCTCCGGCTTTCATTCGGCGGAACAGGTCAAGGTTTTCATCGACCGTGCGCTCGCGGTAGGGGCTGTTCTCGCCGGCCTCGGTCAGCGTGCCGCGAAGCGCGCGGATTTCATCCGCGGTAAGACTGTCTACATATGCTTTGCCCTGCTTGATAAGATATTCGGCGCATTCATAAAGTTTATCGAAGTAATCGGACGCGTAGTGGAGGTGCGTGCCCCAGTCGAACCCGAGCCACCTGACGGAATCACGTATTGAATCGACATATTCCTGCTCTTCCTTTTCAGGATTGGTATCGTCGAAGCGCAGGTGGCATATGCCGCTATATTCCCGGGCCAGGCCGAAATTGAGGCAAATGCTTTTGGCATGCCCGATATGCAGATAGCCGTTGGGCTCGGGGGGAAAGCGAGTCTCGACCCGCCCATTCCACTTGCCGGTACGATTGTCTTCTTCAATAATGCTGCGAATAAAATTGGAAACCACTGGTACAGGCGAGCCGGTCGCACGGTTATCTTTCAAGTAGGCCTCTCATGAATATTTTGGAATCTCCGATCTTTGAACAGGTTGTTAGGGAACCGCTGAACAAATCTCCGCTGGCGCGACGGCGGCTTCGCGGGATGGAATGCGCAAAAGGCGACGACGCGAATGCGACCGCGAAGGGCGGAGCAGTAGCTTCCGAAGGAAGATGCGACCCCGTAGCGGGATGCGCGGCCCGGTCATCCATAAGTGCGGTCGTCGCATCCCCTACGCTGCCCGATCCCTGCTCCGCAGGGGCCCTCGGGCGACGCTTCGGGGCACCCCCTTTCGCCAGGAGCCTGACAAGGCAGACCGCCTGCAAAGCCCGTCCCATCCGGGTTGCGGTAAAATCGAGCGCTCATGTGGCGTTGTGCTCCTCGGCATCGTAGTTCCAGCTACGACCAGCGTCGCACGCCTTATGATCATCCCGATTTTAACAGCAACGCGCTCAGCGAGGATTTGTTCAGCGGTTCCTCAGGGGAAGGAGCGTTTGTTCGCAGTTCG
>DATJHX010000146.1:0-4358 GCA_035493655.1 Nitrosospira sp. | reverse complement strand
ATGCTAATGCCGGCAAATATACATAACCCAGGCTATATTCCGGCAAGGGCTGGGATTGCGCCATTCCACTAATAATGTAGCCGATAGCTCCTGCCACCGCGATGGGGAAACCTACCGCGGCGGCGGTGCCGATTGCTTGCTGCAGCCTGACGTTGCAAAAGGAGAGAAAGGGTACTGTCAGCAACCCCCCTCCAATCGCGACGAAACTGGAAATCAGCCCAATGACGCCACCAGCCCCGAGCATGCCTGCCCGGCCGGGCAGCTTACGGCTGGGCTTGGGAGTGATCCTGAGCAGCATCTGGGTTGCTGCACAATAAATGAATACAACAAAAATAATGCTGAGGAAGTGGCTGGAAAGCCTGCTTGCCAGCGTAGCGCCACCCAAAGTGCCGATAACAATTCCCGGAGTAATATATTTCACAACCTGCCAGTTGACCGCGCCGTGATTGTGATGAGCGCGCAGGCTGGCCGCGGAAGAAAATATGATTGCCGCCATGGTGGTGCCCAAGGCGAGGTGCAGGATGCGGTCCGGGGGGAAATGCTGGGCAGAAAAAATAAAGGTAAGCACCGGCACCAGGATCAAGCCCCCGCCGATACCCAGCAGCCCGGCGAAGAAACCCACGACCGCACCCAGCAGCAGGTAAACTCCCCACCACTCCACGTCAGGCTTCGCAGTGCATTGCCCGAACGGTCATTACAAAATCCCGATAATGAAGTTCCACTCCGCCGGGTCCACCGGCGTGATAGATAAGCGGCTGCCCTTTTGCAGGATGCGCATGCTCGCCAGTTCAGGATATCCCCGCAATTCCTTGATGCCAACCGGGCGTGTTTTGTTGACCAGCCGCACGTCCACATTGAACCAGCGGGGATTCTCCGGCGTGGCCTTTGGATCGAAATATTTGCTGCCGGGATCAAATTGCGTGGCATCAGGATAGGCGAGCTTGCTAACCTCGGCAATTCCCGCAATCCCCGGCTGTTCGCAACTTGAATGATAAAAGAAAACCTTATCGCCGACGCGCATCTGGTCACGCATGAAGTTGCGCGCCTGATAGTTTCTCACTCCGTACCACGCAATGGTCTGACCAGGCATTGAGGCAAGGTCGTCAATGCTGACGTCCGATGGCTCTGATTTCATCAGCCAGTAACGCATAAATCGCTCATTTATTTGATCTTCAGGTTAAGTCCCGGCTTCAGTTTGATTACTCAGCTTCGGAGAATCATAAGGAGAAAAGTATAACAGCCCTGCTTCAGCAACAGAGTCGCCAAGCGGATCGGCTTTGTTCAAGAATGGCGATTGTCTGACGGGCGAGACTTAGGGAACCGTTGAACAAATCTCCGCTGGCGCGACGGCGGCTTCGCGGGATGGGATGCGCGAAAGGCGACGACGCGAATGGTTGATCCCCTTCGCTAGGAGCCTGACAAGGCAGACCGCCTGCAAAGCCCCGTCCCATCCGGTTGCGGCAAAATCGGGCGCGACCGCGGAGGGCGGAGCAGTGTCTTCCAGAGGAAGATGCGACCCCGTAGCGGGATGCGGGCGTCCCAAAGTACCATAAGCGCGGCCGCGGCATCCCCGCCGCTGCCCGATCCCCGCTCCGCAGGGCCCCTCGGGCCAGGCTCTGGGGCGCCATGGCGTTGCGCTCCTTGGCATCGTAGTCCCAGCTACGACCTGCGTCGCGCGCCTTATGGTCATCCCGATTTTAACAGCAACGCGCTCCGCGAGGATTTGTTCAGCGGTTCCTTAGGTCTCTCCCACTCTCTGATTCCCCCAGGAATGATGTGGAATAGTGGGTGGGGCTCGGGAATAATGATGCCTCGAAATTGCCGATGAAGATCAGGTGCTCGCCTGTGCAGTTTTTCTCTCAAGTGAGCCCATTCATATAATAGCTGCCCTTCTGTTTCTTCGATTAACGCCACTGTCCCCGGCTCTAAAATTCTATTTACATCAAAGCAGTAGCCGCGCCTCTCGGCCTCCACTGCGAGTCCCGTAAGAAATGTGCCGACCGCCTGGATCGGCTCGGGATGCGAGCGAAATCGGATGAGCTGGGGATGCTGCCGATAGCCGCGAGTTGCCCCAGCCAATACCTTTTGAGCCAGCAATGCTTCTCTCCATGCTGCGGTCAAACCTTTGGCATCGAGATAACGCGGATGAACAGTCCAGAGACGCATAAGCTGCGCCATTCCTGTAGATATGGTCTAGGATGAAGCATAGCGTCCTTCACATGCCATGTCATGAAGAATCTTGAGAATACAAAACATGTGAATCATCAACCGAACAGGCGCAAATTTATCATCTCCACGCTTTCCGCAGGATTCGCCGTGGCAGTTTGCCCGCTTTATGCACAATCTGTTGCGAACAGTAGCAAGGCTGGGGCCCTAAAAAGCGAACAGGGCAATCCGGAATCGGTGTTGCACGACTCGGGTATCCGCACCATCAAGCTGTTCCTCTGTGGCGACGTCATGACGGGCAGGGGGATAGACCAGATACTGCCGCATCCCGGCAATCCCACTCTTTACGAGGGGTATATGAAAAGCGCGGCAGGGTACGTGGAGCTTGCCGAAGAGGCGAACGGTCCCATTCCGAAACCAGTAAGCTTTTCATACATCTGGGGAGATGCACTTGCCGAGCTCAGACTGCGGAAACCGGACTTGCGCATCATTAATCTGGAAACCGCCATAACCCGTAGTAACGACGTACAGGAGAAGGCAGTCAATTATCGGATG
The DNA here is from genome assembly GCA_035493655.1 of Nitrosospira sp. Lineage (GTDB taxonomy): Bacteria > Pseudomonadota > Gammaproteobacteria > Burkholderiales > Nitrosomonadaceae > Nitrosospira. The sequence goes on along the minus strand of DATJHX010000146.1, from coordinate 1,637 downwards.
AATCCGGACAATATTCCCTGCATTACCGCAGCGGATATTGAATGTTGCGCGCTCGCGAACAATCATGTCCTCGATTGGGGATATCAGGGCCTTGCCGAGACCCTGGATACCTTGAGGAAAGCCGGCATCAAAACGACTGGCGCCGGCGCAAATATCGAAGAAGCTCGCGCGCCTGTGGTCATGCCTGTTTCCGGAAAGGGGCGCGTGCTTGTCTTCTCATTTGGATCGGAAACAAGCGGCATACCCTGGAGCTGGGATGCGACGGCGGGTAAGCCGGGCGTAAACCTGTTGCCTGATTTCTCTCTGAAAACCGTACGCGATATCCGGGATCACATCGGGAGGCAAAAACGCACGGGAGACATTGTTGTTGCCTCGATTCACTGGGGAGGCAACTGGGGATATCAGGTGCCGCATGAGCAACAGGAATTTGCTCATTGGCTGATCGATGACGCGGGCGTTGATATCGTTCATGGCCACTCTTCCCACCATGCAAAAGGGATCGAGGTTTATCAGGGAAAGCTCATCCTTTATGGCTGCGGCGATTTCCTCAACGACTACGAAGGAATTTCCGGGCATGAGGCTTACCGAGGCGATCTTTCCCTGATGTATTTTGCAAGCGTGGAGCCAGGGGACGGCAAGCTGGTCAAACTGGATATGGTACCCATGCAGATGAAACGCTTCAGGCTGAATCATGCGTCCAGGAAGGATGCGGTTTGGCTGAAGGAAGTCCTGGACAGGGAAGGGGGAAAGTTTAAAAGTGGGGTTGAGTTTGTTGCCGATACATTGATACTACGATGGTAAATCCCGCCTGAATGCCCAAATTGCTAAATTGACGAAGGCCTGAGGCTGACCTGAATAAAGCTTGAATAGGGCAAAGCGAAAAGTCCTCCCGGCCCACAATTGATCTTTTATATTACAGCAGCGCTTCGCCTCATGTTTCAATTCCCTTCTCACGCAGTTCCGTTTGCGCCTGTTCGCTCTTGTCCAGATGCAGCCCCATAAATTTCAGCACGGCCTCGGTTTTCGTAAATTGTAGATCGCGATATTCCACGACTTGAATCCGGTTACCCCACGGGTCGAGAAAGTCAAGGAAAGCGCCTATTATCATGGTTGCGCCCGCGGCTTCGGCCAGCTCGCGCACGCGTGAACGGTCATCAACCACCAAGCCGAAATGTCTGTGGTCATCCACCCCCTGCGAGCGTCCCTCCATCAGTGCTATGAACTGATCGCCCATATCGATAAAAGCAGCGCCTCCGCCGCGGCCCCGCAACTCAAACGTAAAGATGCGAGCGTAAAAGGCCAGTGCCTCGTCGATATTTCCAACCTCCAGCGCGACGTGATTGATGCCCACCATATGCGGTTTCGCTTTCTCGTCCATATATTTTCCCTGAAGTGGTGCGCCCCGGTTTCAACGCCCGAATGAGCTGACGTTTCCTTTTATTGTGTGGTCCAGGATAGGTTATATTGTTCCGGGAATGGTCCGGACTTGTAGTCGATGGGTGCCTTGGCCGCTATGTTTTGCCGTAAAAAGACCTGCCGTACCATTTCCGGAATCATTACACCACCCACGTAACGCCCAAGGCATTCATGACTGCCGAAGCCGAAGTGGCAGTAATTATAATAATTGCGCTGCGGTA
>DATJHX010000145.1:0-5646 GCA_035493655.1 Nitrosospira sp. | reverse complement strand
CGCTGGCCGCGCTCCGGAGGCGACCGGAAAGGCCAAGCAGTTGCCTGGGGGTGAGCGTCATGCGCTCGTTACGCCTCCTACACTGCCCGATCCCCGCCTTGAGCAAGAGGCCGTCATAAATGCAGCCAGGCATCCCCTACGCTGGTCGATCCCACTTCGCGGGTCCCTCGCCCCACGCTTCGGGGTCGCCCCTCGCCCCGCGCTGGGGACGCTACCTCCTCGCCGCGGATCTGATTCCGGGAATGTTCTGTATTAGTGCGAGGACGCGTTGCAATTGGGCCAGGTCAGCAATTTTCAGGGTAAATTGCAGGGATGCGGTATCATCCCGGCTTCTGGTCCGGGTAGCCGTGACATCAATTTTTTCTCGCGCCAGCACGTTGGAAATATCGCGGAGCAGTCCTTGTCTATCCAGCGCTTCGATTTCAATATCGACCGGATAGCGCGCCTCCCCGGATATGCGCCAGTCCGCAGAGATCAGCCGTTCGGCGCTTTCTTCGCTTAACCGGGCCAGGCTGGCACACCCCTGCCGGTGAATCGTAACGCCCCGTCCCCGTGTAATAAAGCCAATGATGGGATCGGGCGGCGCGGGTTTGCAGCATTTTGCCAATCCGGTGAGCAGCTTGTCGACACCGACAATAAGTATGCCGCCTTCTGCCCTAGGTGGAGCGGCAGATTTCCTTTCTGACGGCAAAGCGGGACCTTGAATCGTAGGCTCCGTCTCGCCATGTAGAAAAGCCTCCAGTTGCCGATTATTGATGTCGCCCCGTGCAACGGCGGAGAGAAAGGCATCCAGTTTAGTAAAACCGAATTTGCCAGCCAGTTTCTCCAACCCGAGTGCCGTCATGCCGTGCCGCTGCAGTTCCCTGGTCACGGTCGCGCGGCCTTGCGCAAGCAACTGCTCACGTTCCTGACGGGCGAACCACTGCCTGACCTTCGAGCGGGCATGCTGGCTCTTCAGGTATCCTAAAGCGGGATTGAGCCAATCCCTGCTAGGCCCGCCCTGCCTGGTCGAAATAATTTCCACCCGTTGCGCGTTATGCAGCGTGTAATCGAGGGGAACCATAATGTCGTCAGCCTTTGCGCCACGGCAGTGATGCCCCAGGTCGGTGTGTACGTGATAGGCAAAATCTACAGGGGTAGAGCCTTTGGGCAAGCCAATTATCCTGCCCTGGGGAGTCAGGACATACACAGACTCGTCAAACAACGCGGTCTTGAAATGCTCGGCGAGTTCTCCCGCGTCATCAATGTCGCTTTTCCATTCCAGAATCTGCCTCAACCATGCGATCTTTTCTTCATACCGTGCGTCGCGCTTCGCGCCCTCCTTGTAGCGCCAGTGCGCCGCCACGCCCATCTCTGAGTGCCGGTGCATGTCATATGTGCGAATCTGCACTTCAACCACCTTGGCTTCCGGACCGATGACAGTGGTATGCAGGGAACGGTAGTCGTTGCCTTTCGGCTTGGCAATGTAGTCGTCGAACTCTTTAGGGACGGGCGTCCAGAGGTTGTGTACCACCCCCAGTGCGGCATAGCAGTCCTTCACCTCGTCCACAAGAATCCTCACGGCGCGAGTATCGTGAATATCTTTAAATTCCTTGTCCTTCCGCTTCATTTTTTTATGGATACTGTAAATGTGCTTTGGACGGCCGGTAACTTCAGCCTTGATATCCGCCTGCTGTAATTCTCGCTGCAATACATCCACCAGAGATGCGACGTAGCGTTCCCGGCTGAGGCGTGTCTCCTCGAGCATTTCAGCAATTTTCTTGTAGCGCTCAGGTTCGATTATTCGAAAGGATAGATCCTCCAGCTCCCACTTTATCTGCCATAGCCCCAGGCGATTGGCCAGCGGTGCAAATATGTCCAGCGTTTCATGCGCAATCTCGGCACGTTCTGCAATGCCACTCCCGGCAAGGTACCGCATCGTTTGCACCCGCTGCGCCAGGGCGATGATGACGACACGAATGTCCTCCGCCATGGCCAACAGCATTTTTCGCAGTGCCTCGATCTGAGCATGCCGGTCTCCCGCAATGCTTCTGGCCTTCATCGTTCGGATACGGCTCATCCGGGCTACGCCTTCAACCAGATGAGCCACAGTGGAATTAAATGTCTCCTGAAGCGTCTCCGCGTATTCATCCATATAATCCGGTACGAAACACAGGACCCCGGCTAATAGCGTATCGATATCCGCGCGCAATGACGCAAGTATCGACGCCACGCCTTGCACATGCCGAGCGAGCGGCTCGCCAGTGGGCAGGCGTTCTTCTGTATAAAGCGTAAGGCAGAAGTCGAGCGCATGCCCGAATGTTTCAACTTCGGCCTGCGAAAATATGGGAGACAATGTTTCCAGCCAGGAGGGTGCATCGGATATATCTGCAACAACCGATAAGCTGGTGGAAAGGAGCGCTGCTGAAGGTGGAGCTTGATATTTTTCGCTCATTTTTCGCTCATTTTCGCCTGATCCGGCGGATGAGTCGCTGGAAAAAGCAGGAAACATCGCCTTTTTCCCACAGGTTGAAATGGGAGGTTTTAGGGAAGGTTTTAAGCTGCCACGAGCCGGGTGCAAAAACCAAACGCTGGAAAAGTTATATCGCACGCCTGTCATTGCATCCTGTCAGGTCAGTATTCCGATATATGTTCCGGCATATATTCCGGCCCATCATGCCAGTAACGGCGGTATAGCACGCGCGAGGTTTCGACGGCAACATTGTTTTCCGCGAACCGCAGCAGCACTGCCCCATCAGTGTCGCTACGCAGCAGCCTGCTCCCTAGCGCCCGGTAGCGCTCCACTACCGCATCCTTTGGATGCCCGAAACGGTTACGGTAGCCTACAGTAAATATTACCAGTCTGGGATTTACCTTATGTACGAACTCGTCGGTCGAAGAAGTTTTACTGCCGTGATGAGGCGCTACCAGTACGGTTGAGGCAAGCGCATGGCCAGCCTGTGCCAGCAATTGATACTCTGATTGTTTTTCTATATCGGCTGGCAGCAGCACGCTGCCATGAGAGGTGCTGATTTTCAGCACACAGCTTAGCGCATTGGTTTTAAGCCTGGAATCACTGTAGCTCTGCTGCAGCGGATGCAGCATGTCGAACTGCACCCCATCCCATTGCCAGCTTTCTCCCGCCTGGCATCGCTGTTTCCTGCCCGCGGCCAACTGGATCGGATGGTCGTTATGCAAGGATGAAACCAGCCATTCCACGGGTATCGCCTGAAGCACTGATAAAGCACCGCCGCTGTGGTCGGAATCGGCATGCGTCACCACCATCTTGTTGAGATGTTTAACCCCCTCCCCCCGCAGAAAAGGAATAATCGTGCGATTACCGCTATCCGACTCGGAGCCGGAACCCGGGCCGGTATCGTAGAGCAGCGTATGATTTTCGGTGCGCGCCACAACCGCCAATCCCTGCCCGACGTCCAGCACCGAAAGCCATAATTCTCCTGCGCCGGGCTTCGGCGGAAGCGCCAGAAACATCGGGAGCAAGGCTACGATGCCCAGCCAGCGCGCGGGGAAGCCGCTCATGAGGCCAAGGCCCCCCGGTAGCAGCATCCATACGATACCCCCGATGCCAGCCACAACTGTCCACATGGGGGGAGCATGCTGGCTCCAGACCGCATGCGGCAACTCGCTCATCCATCGCATGAGGTCCATGCAACCGCTCAACACGGCATGCGCCGGGATCAGCATGAAATCGAGTAATGGCAGGGTTGCAGCTAGCGTCAAGGGAACCACTACCAGGCTCACCAGAGGAACCGCTATCGCATTTGCGATGGGCGAAACCAGCGATATTTGCTGAAACATTGCGAGGAGGGCCGGTATCAGGCCAAGGGTGATCGCCCATTGGATACGAGTCCATTCAACCACCCAGTGTATCCTGCCGATACGCCCGGCGGACACCAGCATAATGGTCGCAATCGCGCCGAATGATAACCAGAAGCCGGGCGAAAGCACTGTCCATGGATCAAAAAGAGTGACTGCAAGCAACGCCCAGGTCAGAACCGCTGTGGCGGAGGTGAAACGCCCTAACCACAAGGCGATGGCTACCACCCCGAGCATATAAACCGTGCGTTGCGTGGGAACCGCAAAACCCGCCAGCAGCGCATAACCCAGCGCAGCCAGGAGCCCCCCAACGATCGCGGCTTTGCGAGCGGGCAACCATAGCGTCAAGCGCGGGATTCTGCGCCAGATCCCATACACCAGAGCGAAAATCAGCCCTGAAACCATGGTCACATGCAGCCCGGATATGCTCATGAGATGGTTTATCCCGGTACGGGTGAATATCTGCCATTGATCAGCCGGAATGGCGCGCTGATCCCCCACCGCCAGCGCGGCCCGAACACCGGTATACGCATGACCAGGCAGCCCCTGCATAAAACGCTCGCGGATTTCCTGGCGCAAGCGCTCTATCCGGTAGGAAGGCCAATTCACGATATCATCCAGACGCACATTCCCCGCAGATTCACGCACGTACCCGCTAGCCCGGATGTTGCGCTCCAGAGCCCATTCCTCGAAATCGAAGCCATGAGGATTGATACTTCCATGGGGGCGCTTGAGCCGCACAGTTAGCCGCCAGCGCTCGCCCGCATTAACATTGGGCAAACTGACCTGAAGCGGTTCGGTCCATATATTCTTCCCGCGATCGCCATACCACGCGAGTGAAATCCGCTTGGGAACGGTAGCGCCTTCTGTATATACCTGCTCCACGTTGAAAGCAAAACGCAGACTGCGCTCGTTGACCTGAGGTAGTTCAGCAATCACTCCGGACAGTTGGATATCGCGGCCTTCCCATTCGTACGGGAGCACGTCGGACAGGCGCCAATGTGCAAAAGCAGCCGCCCAGAAAAACCCCACGCCCAGGACAAAAGCGATAAACAGAATCTTGCCGGCGGCCAAGAAAATGGGCTTGTGGGAACGGGAGAACAGAAGCGCCGATATCGCACCGGGCAATAATGCCCATGCCCATGCAAATTCCGGCAATGCGGCTCGGTGTTGTAGCAGGACCACGCCCAGCACGAACGCAAGGATAGATGCCTGTATCAAGGGTTTGCGTCGCTAGTCCACAACGCTATCGCTATCCTTTTCCTTCCAAGTCGAAGCAACGACGCATGGAGCAAAATTAGATCCGCTAGGTAACGACAATGCGTAGAGCTCAAATTCGCGTTTTGGAAGGGGTAGGATAAGCATTACCGAAATTGATCTTGCTTGCTATATTAAAGCAATCGAAATACAGTGACCACGGTGATATCAGTGTGAAGAGGTTGGGGTTTAATCGCGCGAATCACCCATTATTGAAGGGATTAAAAAGCAGAGCTAATGATCATCGGCGAGAATATCTTGAGCTTTTATTAGTACATATCCGGGCCGTCGCTCGAGCCTATCCATATCCCTCTCAGCAGGATACTTAGCGTGAAGCTGAGGAAAACCATTACCAGCAACTAGCCCAAAAGGCCACGGTAGAAGTCTAACTTAAACCAAATAGCCTCCATGAAATCCGGGGCGATTCAGTTTTCCGCTTCCAGTTCCTTTACTCGAACCAACTCGGAAACCTCAAGCCCCCCATACCGAGCTTTCCATTTATAGTAAGTTGCCGAGCTAACCCCATGCTTGCGCCAGACCTCATTAACTGGGACTCCGCTATCGGCTTCTTTC
>DATJHX010000144.1:0-4315 GCA_035493655.1 Nitrosospira sp. | reverse complement strand
TGCTCAAAAAATCCATTCATACGAAACCAATCCGCGTGCCGAACGTCCAACCGAACCGGTTCGATGGCCGGATCGACCATCGTCTTAATAAAGGCCACCAGGTCCTGTTCAGACGCATTGTCTGAATTCATCTGCAGATCGATTTTCTCACTTATCTCTCGCAGGTTATAAAAATGACCGCTCCCCCTGCGATTAATGATATGCGTCGCATACTCTTCAAATTGGTGGCCTGGATCGGCTCTTTTCCATCGCGGCGCGCCTTGCCCCGATCCCATGGTTATCCAATCACTATAGTTTCGATGACCGTCACCCGCGGGCCCAAGGAAGATATTGCGCGGATTCCAGCAAAAGATCCGGGCAATTTCCGGCATATCCGGAGCCTGAGGAATACCCGCCGCGTCACTATGCATGTCGATATTATTCAGCAGCCTTTCGAGCGCAGCAGTGGCGTTCCGTACCGTGATAGGTGAAATCCCATCCCACTTCAAGGCATCGTCCACAACAAATTCCACGTAGTTCCTGATCGCCTCCCTCAGTTCGACGAAGTTACTAGTTTGAATATTTGGCAAAATCAGAAAATTCCAACAACGCTTGATTTGATACCAGGAAATCATATGGTGCCTGGCGAGCTGTACCAGCTCACCTCCTGGCACATGCGGCAGCTCAAGGTTCGACGCGCTGCGATCGCCAAGCGGCGCCCCAAGGGGTCTTGGTCGATTGACGAACTTGAAATTAAAGACAGCCATGACAAAGCCCCTCTCACATCGCAAAAAAAGCGGCCCAGGCAAATATCCTTAGCTAAGCGAAGCCATATCGTCAGATTGCAAGTTACGCACCAAATGCGCAGGCGATGATTACTTATGTGTTTATAAGTAAAACACGCTCGATCGCCTGAGTAACAAACAATAGCTACAAGACGATTTTTGTTTCATATCCATTACATCCGGCTTGCCATCTAGCCGAATATTCACCGACTAAGACTGACCTAAAACATCACCACCTTCAATAGCAACCGCCAAAAAAAATTATTTTTGATAGTTACAACTAATTAACGTCAATTTGACGCATCCATATGGAAATGGCGCGTATTAATTCCGCCTCAATGTGCGCTCATAGGACTTGAGGTCGTTGCGAATGCATACCAAGACTGAGCCACCCACAAACAGCCAGGAGCCACCCCTCGATGGGGACGGGCGCGAAATTAGCACGGGACCGATCCGGCTAACGGGTTTTCGTATAAATTATTCCAGCGACGAAGGCACATTCGGCGTTAAAATCGACGGGGTATTTAACGCAGGCCCCCTCATCTTTTCTCTCGAAGGTCTCGGCTTGGATTTTGGGCTGGGGCAGCCGGTGCGCGTATTGCCGCGCCTGTCAGGGGCCGGGCTGGATATCAGGCAGCTACCGGCATTCGCTCTCGCGGCCGGCCTGGTGTTTTTACCGCCGCCGCGGGATGGCTTTGCGGGCATGGCGTCAATAGAGCTGCAGAACCTTTTTTCCATACGGGCGCTCGGCGGTTGGGAGCGATTGCCCAATGGAACGCAGTCGATTTTTGCATATGCGGAACTGCGGGTTCCAGAAGGCCTGTTCACCGTCCCGCCGGTCATCTTCACCGGCCTGGCTCTTGGCCTCGGGGTGAACTCCTCGTTGCGGCATCCGTCGGTCGACGAACTGCAAGACTTCCCTTTAATAGGACAGACCTCTACCAGCGCTCCTCCGCTACGCCCCATTGATGCTCTCAATCAACTCATGGGTTTGAATGGTGCCGTGGCGTGGGTTACCGCGTCCGCGGGACGCTATTGGGCTGCTGGCGGCATATCATTTACCGTTTTCAAGTTTATCGAAACGGCCGCTGTCATTGTTATCGAGGTCGCGCCAAGTGAACGTGCATGGAAAGCGCTATTAGCTGGAAGAACGGTGTTGGACCTTCCTCGGTCCGAGAACGGCAAGACCATGTCAAAAGTGGCCATCGACTTCGCGATTGGCTACGACTCATTTTTGGAACGCTTTAGCGCGGATGCTCAAGTCGGAAAAGGATCCTTCGTCCTGGATCCAAAGGCAAAGCTGTACGGCGGATTGGCCTTGCGAATCTGGGGAAAAGATGCACCAGGGCAGGAGCGGGGTTTCGTACTCACCCTGGGTGGATATCACTCTGCATTTTCCGCCCCAGACCATTTTCCGAACCCGCCTCGCCTTGAACTGAAGTGGAAGGTAGGCCCGGTCTCGATCAGGGGCAGAGTCTATGCCGCCTTGACGGACAACATGCTCATGGCCGGAGGCCTATTGGAGGCGGAGTTCGATTCTGGCGGAAACCTGCGCCTACAAGCGTGGCTGAGGGCTCAGCTGGACGCCTTGCTCCAATGGAAGCCGTTCTATTACGACGTGCAGGTTGGCGTTCGCGTGGGCGTCGCGGCAACGGTAAAAGTCTGGTTCGTCAAGATACGGGTCCAGGTTGAAGTCGGCGTTCAGCTGAGCCTTTACGGCCCGCCGTTAGGCGGCCGAGCTGAAGTAAGACTCTGGTTCGTGACATTCACTTTCCCCATCGGAGTGAGCAAGGAGTCCGTCCCCCTTATCGTTTGGGAAGATTTTGCCCAGCAGCTTCCCTCGCCGATACAACTGACGTTGCAAGGGGGAAGGATGTTGGCTATCCACCCCACGGAAGCAGCAGCTCTTCGTAACGAAGGCGGGCCGACGCTCGTTACAGCGGACACTTTCCGCATCGCGGTAATAACAGCGGTCCCTAACGGGACCATCACTATCAACGGCATTCAGCAAGGACAGGCATTAGGCCCGGTTTCGATTCGCCCGATGAGACGCTCAGCCGTTGCCACGACGCTGACCATCACGATCACTCAAGGAAATGTACCCATCGCTTTGAGCGGTTGGCGGCTCACCCCTGAGCAGCGCGGCGTCTCCAACGCGCTATGGGGCGACTTGAATGGCGGAGGATTGAACGATCCTCCTCAACGGACCGACCGTTATACCTATCTGGAAATTCGCGCCCCTGAATCCAAGCAAGGTTCAAGCTTGGCGGAAATCTCGGTCCAGATCCTTGGCCTGACGGATCTCGCCGAAGGGAGATTACCTCACCTTGCCCGCACGGCAACTGGACCTACCCCGCGAACGGATAACGGGTCACCGCAAAAAATATTCAGCGCATTGGGTAACAACACTATCCGCAATCAGCGAACTGCCCTGCACGATGTGTTTGCGGGAGCCGGTTTTGTGTTGCCAAATAACAGCACGTTAGCCAAGTACGCGTGGATAGCACGATCTATATATACAACTGCACCGATGTTGAGCGCTGCAAACTAAACGGCCACAGCATTCCAGGGATGCCGCACGATGAAAGGCGTTACTGCAAGCAGTATTAAAGCGTCGATCGCGTTTGCAGACGATGCGATCTTGCGTGTGCAGCTTATCGATCATGAAATTCCTGGCATGCCGCCGGGTGATTACACCTTCCATGCAGTGCAGACATTGAACGTCGACGGAAATAAGACGTTCGAGCAGCCACCGCAGCACTTCCGCGTCCGGGCACCTCGGTTTTTCCTGGATGATGCAACGATTCATGCGGTCTATCCGCCCCCGTCGAGCCAGTCGGATGTACGCACAGCGCTTCCCCATATCACCGTAACTCGGCCGATGTTGGCCTGGGAGCGACACATCGACGGCGCTCAAACACCAGTCACCGCGCCCCCGATACCGTGGATAGCCTTGCTTGTCTTCACTTTGGGGGAGATCGTTGACGATCCCGGCGCATTGGGCACCACCACCGAACGCACTGTCGATGATTTCCTGCGAGCCCCGGGAGCCGGAGTAACCGTTCCCAAGTTGACCGTGCTCGATGACAGTGAGTATGAAGGCTTGTGCCGCACCATCGATGTCAGCGCCGAGGTGATGCGCGCCATTGCTCCCACGATGGATGACCTTCCTCATTTGGCGCACGTTCGTCATGTACGGCACCCGGATCAGCGCACCCAGTCGGGCGACGTGTTCTCCGAAGGGGAATTCACCGTCGTCGTTGCAAACCGCTTCCCCCGCACAACTGGCCCCTATGTCGCGCACCTGGTTTCTTTCGAAGGCTTTCAAGACCCGATCAGGAATGGATTCCCCGGCAGTGGAACCTTTCGATTGTGCAGCCTGGCACGTTGGGCGTTTACCTGTGAAACGAGCAGTTTCGACCCGGAAGCTCTTCTTCAAAACCTTGTCGCGCCAGGCAACTTGACCCAGGGCGATGGTCTGGCACTCCGCTCTCCCAAGGTTGCCACCGGAAGCAGCAACCATGTCAATCATGCCAACGGGCGACTGGAGC
>DATJHX010000143.1:0-9050 GCA_035493655.1 Nitrosospira sp. | reverse complement strand
CTCGACCGCTCCCCGCCGTCCTTATTCTAGGTAGGCTGGAATGAATAGAATTTGCCCATCGTTTGAGCAACCTTGTGACGAAGTGATCCGTTCAGTTATACGGCTACCCGAGTCAGGATCGTTTCAGAAGAGTGATGAAGTAGTCGTCTTAGGCATTCTGCCTGCTTCTTTCCTCCACTTAATAAACCCGCCAGCTATTAGCAGTACATGAAACTCGAATTACTGGGAGGCATTTCTCCCAAAAAATTTCTGCGCGATTACTGGCAGAAAAAACCGCTTCTGGTCCGCGAGGCTCTGCCTGGCTTTCAAGGCTTGCTCACCCGGGACGACCTGATCCAGCTTGCATGCCGGGACGACGCGCAATCCCGACTTATTACTCAAAGAAAAGGGCGATGGCAGGTCCAGCATGGGCCTTTTTCATCTCAGGTTTTTTCCCGCCTCCCGAAAAAACAATGGACATTGCTGGTACAAGATGTCAATCACTTCCTGCCCTCGGCCCGTGATTTGCTACTTGAATTCAATTTCATTTCCTATTCGCGGCTGGATGATCTAATGGTCAGCTTTGCCCCTGAGGAAGGCGGGGTAGGACCACACTTCGACTCATATGACGTTTTCCTGCTGCAGGGCATGGGGCGGAGGAACTGGCAAATATCCGCCCAGCGGGATAAAAAACTGGTTGCAAATGCGCCGTTGAAAATTCTTGAGGATTTCAAACCGGAGCAGGAATGGATGCTGGAACCGGGTGATATGCTATATCTGCCCCCTGGATATGCACACAACGGCGTAGCAAAAGAGCCTTGCATGACCTATTCAATAGGCTTTCGCGCACCTACCTACCAGGAACTCGCTACCCAGTTCCTTATATACCTGCAAGACCATAGCGTCATTAATGGGATGTATCGCGATCCGGGTGCCCGCCCGCAACCTCATCCGGGACATATCAATACTGCAATGCTACGACAGGCAGGCACGGCGCTCGAACGAATCAGATGGGGTCGTCGCGACGTAGAACGCTTCATGGGAATTTATCTCACCGAGCCCAAACCTCACGTTTTCTTTACACCACCGTTGCATCCTGTAATTGAACAAGACTTCGCGTATCAGATTGCCCAATCGGGACTGGAACTCAACCTGAAAAGTCGCCTGCTGTGGCGAAAGAAAAACATTTTTATAAATGGCGAGATTTATACAGTTGGACCCTCGGCTTCCCAGCTCCTGGAAAAGCTCGCAGACCAGCTTGCATTGCCAATGACGGAAGAGTTTGATGAAGAGGTTCTCACACTGCTTTACGAATGGTATCTGGCAGGCTATGTTGACCTGTTACCGTCTGGGAGTGGTAAATTTTGAAGGACAAGTCCGCCAGTTTCAGCACGTTTGCGGATTTCAACTGCCTCAAAGTACTCCCGATGAGCACCCCCAGGTGGCCTTGATGCCATCAACGAGCGGCCTCTTCTGGAATGGGTGCAGAGCTTGTTAGTCGTTTCGAAGTGGCTGAGCCTCCGAGATGACTCCTTCCTGAAGAGCTTGAGGAAATTACAAGAACTCTAAATGCTCGGGGACGCACGAAACTGTTCAGTTAGCGTTTTTTACAATTCGCCAAAAGCCTCATCCACAGCCGATTTAACGCTTTCGTTTATGGCTCTGGGATACAACGACTAGACAACATTTCTGAATTCTGCTATTAAGATAGTGGCTATTACGATATAGTAGTTTTACCGAGTTTTGAATGGCCGAAACTCATCTATAATTTTATTTGTGGTTCGTTTTAAACTTCTTATAAGGAGATTAAAAAAATGAAGTACTCGCTCCTCGCAATCGCCTTGGCAACACTGACACTTACTGCATGTGATCAAATGAAAGAGCATAAACCCGGGGAAGGAAAACCGGGGCAATATCCGCCCAGCCTGTGGGAAAAACGTGAAGGGCAAGTCAGCGATGCTGACATCGAGGCAGCCCAGAAGGCTGAAGCGGAAGCAGCGGCTAAAAAAAATGAATCCTCGCAAGAACAACCCAAGTAGTCGTATAAACACGCAATTTTGGAAAAAAGCCGTCCTTCGGGACGGCATTTTTTTGTTGGGCCCGATGCCCGGGAAGGCGGTGGATCCGGTTCGTTTCAGCTTCGCATTTACACTTATTTAATAAGGCTTATTAAGGAACCCTGAACAAATCCTCGCTGAGCGCGTTGCTGTTAAAATCGGGATGATCATAAGGCGCGCGACGCTGGTCGTAGCTGGGACTACGATGCCAAGGAGCGCAACGCCATGAGCGCCCGATTTTGCCGCAGCCGGATGGGACGGGGCTTTGCAGGCGGTCTGCCTTGGCAGGCTCCTGGCGAAGGGGGGCCGCCCCGGAGCGTTGCCCGAGGGGCCTTGGGAAGCAGGGATCGGGCAGCGTAGGGGATGCGACGACCGCACTTATGGATGACCGGGCCGCGCATCCCGCTACGGGGTCGCATCTTCCTTCGGAAGCTACTGCTCCGCCCTTCGCGGTCGCATTCGCGTCGTCGCCTTTCGCGCATCCCATCCCGCAAAGCCGCCGTCGCGCCAGCGGAGATTTATTCAGCGGTTCCTTAAGACTCATTCTCTGCCACTCCCCCTGTCCGAGTGACTCAAACGCTTTTGTGTTGTATCATGTTTTTTTCGCATAACTTTGGATGATTAAAATGAAATACTCCCTGCTCCTCGCTGTGTCCCTGGCGGCGCTGACGCTATCTGCCTGCGAATATAAGAAACACCCCATGGATAAGCCGCCTCCTTCCGCAATGGCTGAGCGTGACTCAGCACCGAAATTTGACGAGCTCGATAAAGAGGGAAATGATGGATCCAAGGCCGGGGCCGGTAGTGCTGATGCAAAGAAGGAAGAACCCAACAAATAGCTGGTTTTGTACTTTAAGGTAGGGCTATCCTCGGTTTCGGTTTTTGTCCCATGAGAGTAAAATTACATTTTTAACGCTAATTTTGCTGTCTTTTGCTATATACTCTTGGCCTGCTGCAATCTCTTTATAATTTATTAAGGACCTCTATATGAAATATTCACTCCTGGCCGCCGCTTTAGTGGCCATCAGCCTGACAGCATGTGACAGACCCAAACAGGCACTGCCTGAAAATTCGACCACCTACGGAACCAGAACCGAAGAGGGAACGACGTTGGATCAGGAACGTGGTGCCACAACCGCTCCGGGTGACAAAACGTCTGCAGCTCCGGGTGACAAAACTGCTGCCGCACCGAATGCTGGAGAGGATGAATATTCTGGTCAAGCCGTTCTCCCCGGTCACGCGCTTGATGGAAATGGCAATCCCGTAAAGGCAGGTCAAAGCACTATCCCGGCAGGCCATTAAGAACAGTTCAGTTCGGGGAGCAAATAAAGCCATCCATATGGGTGGCTTTTTTATTGTCCGTGTTGTCCGGAATAATCAGAATTGATATGAATATGTTCCCGCTCCCCGAGCAGTTTTACTTTTATCTGAGCGCACATGGCTTAAGACGCGTTGCGCCATAAAAAAAGTTTACCGAAATAGTTTTTGAAGTTAACGGAACGGCGGCGGTGATTGCCGCAATCGGTGCAAAGCTCGCTCAGAATCAGCTTCTTGTCTTTCTTACAGGCTTTGAGATAACGTCTTTGAATCGCTTCCAGGTATTCACGCCCGACGCTCTTACCATATCAAGGTCTCCTTTTTGGTAACCTTCAATATGGCACAACGTTATTTCTCAGAATGCTTTTCAGCTACATTTAACTTGGCGCAATTCGACGCCCCTTTCCCGCTTGAGGATCAGTCGGCTTCGTTATATACTATGAGTATTATCACCTTCTTTTAATATTTAAAGGGATTAACTAATGAGACTTACGCTTCTGGCTACTGCTTTGGCTGCATTGATGTTGACTGCCTGTGGTAAACCAAGTCAAGCACTTCCCGAACAGGAAAAGGCAAACTTCTTGAAGATAACCGGACAACAGAGCTCCACGTCGGGCGCGCCCGCGATGCCTTCGGCTCCAGCAGCAAGCGCTCCGGCCTCCGGCGGGTCATCCGAAACTTCCAAATAATAGCCAGGGTCTTTTAAAGTAACGGCCTATATCGATAAAGCCGCCCCTAAGGACGAAAGACGCCGAAAGGCCACAGCCTCCAGGGAGACGAAAGACCTAGGTAAGAAGCCGCTCTCATGAGCGGCTTTTTTATTGTTGTTTTTTATCGTTCTTATCTCCGAAATCAGAACAATTGGCGCCAGCCAAAACCATCGTCCTGACTCGCAACACCGATCCAGTCTATTCCACAATTCAGCGCGCTACTCAACACGGTTTGCGCAAGTAGCGGCGTATTATTTTTTTGACTTAGATGAGCAGCGACAATGTGTTGGAGACGGCTGCAATCAAGATTTCCCAGTAGCTCCGCCGACGCGGCGTTCTCCAGATGTCCATAGCGCCCCCCCACCCGCCGCTTGAGGCTCCATGAATAATCGCTGTTGGCAAGCATTTGCGCATCGTGGTTACACTCCAGCACTAATGCATGGCAATTGCTCAGGGTTGTCTCGATGTGAGGGGTCGAGCAGCCGGCGTCGGTCAATACACCTAACCGCAACGCGCCATTGCCGAACACAAACTGCGCGGGTTCCTGAGCATCGTGCGGAACCGGGTAGGGCTCGATCTCGATATCATCAATCGAGAAACGCTGGTAGCCATCTATGACATTAATCACCGGCAACGGCGTAAACATTCTTTCGACGCTGCGCAACGTACCATGCGTTAACCATACAGGGATGCCGAACTTGCGCGCAAGCCGTGCTACCCCGCCGACATGATCATCGTGCTCATGCGTGACAACGATTCCATTTATCGCCTCAGGCTCGAGGCCGAGCCGTGAAAGGCGGATAACGGTTTCCTTGAGTGTAAATCCGCAATCCAGCAATAATCGCGTATCTCCCACCTCAACCACAAGGCCGTTTCCGCGTGAACCACTACCGAGACAGGCAAAACGCATGCTAATCAAAGAATAAATATAAAAACGCTTCGTTAAAAACTTTATCCGCTTGTTGTTTGGCTGTGGTCGGACGATAATCGAGTCGCCCGCCTGCCCGGTCGAGCGATAGCCTGTACCGCTGCTCATGCCCTACGAAGCGAGGGATTGCGCTAGCTTGAAAGAGGTGTTGCCGTTCAAAAGGAGCTTGGATATTTCGCTTGCGGGAAGCGGCGGCGCGAAATAATAGCCCTGAATTTCATCGCATCCTCGCTCCCGCAGAAAATCGAGCTGTTCGACCGTTTCTACGCCCTCGGCGACCACCCTGACGTCCAGGCTGTGAGCCATTTCAATAATTGCGGTCGTAATTGCCGCGTTCGCGGGATTGGTGATGATATCCATGACGAAGGAACGGTCAATTTTAAGCACATCAATTGGGAATCGCTTTACATAAGCGAGGCTGGAATAGCCGGTACCGAAGTCATCGACCGAGATCCGGATCCCCAGCCCTTTCAGCCTTTTGAGAATGCTGATCGTTTTTCTCGCATGCGTCATGAGCGAACTTTCCGTCAACTCCAGTTCCAGCAGATCGGAATCGATGCTGTTTTCTCTCAAAGCCCTTTCAGTCTGTAATTCAAATTCCAGCAACTGCGGGTGAACGTTATTTTCTTCGATGATACGAATAACATCCCGCTTCAGGCTGACTTGTGAAAATTGTCTGCCCGACACATTTACCGATACCGGTATCTCTCCGATTCCCACCCGCTTCCATTCGGCGATCTGCTTGCAAGCAGTCTCAAGAACCCATGCTCCCACCTGATTAATCAACCCGGTCTGTTCCAGAACGGAAATAAATTCTGAAGGCGGAACGAAGCCGTACCCAGGACGATTCCATCGTATCAGCGCCTCTACTCCGGTAATTTGTCCCTTAAGCAGTTCGACCTTTGGCTGGTAATGTAAAACGAATTCATTCCGCTCAACGGCCTTCCGCAACGCATTCTCCTGTTCCAGCTTCTGAATAGCGCGCGTATTCATTTCCGCTGTAAAAAAACGATAGGTATCTCTGCCCGCCTTTTTGGATCGATACATGGCGGTATCGCCGTTTTTTACCAGCGTGTCGGGATCGAGCGAATCCGACGGATAAATGCTGATTCCCATGCTGGCGGTCAGCATAATGGAATTCCCTTGCACTTCGAAGGGCTGACGCAAGGATTCCCTTATCTTGCTTGCAACGACTCCCGCATCTCCCGAAGCATCAGGCGTAAACAGAATGCAGCCAAACTCATCGCCCCCCAGCCGTGCAACCATGTCCGTAACACGCAGGCACTCCAGTAACCGAACGCTGAACTGGCGCAATACTTCGTCGCCGATCGCGCGCCCCAGCGTATCGTTAACATTTTTGAAGTCGTCAATGTCAAGATACAACACCGAAATAATCCGAAGGCTCGCTTCGGCTTGCCTGATAGTTTTCTTGAGCGACTCATAAAATAGAGTTCGATTGGGAAGATTGGTCAGCGCATCGTAATGGGCGAGCTGCGGAAGCCGCCGGTCGGCCTCTTCGCGCTGAGGGTCGCCATCAGGCTGGCCGGGTAGCTCTTCGGTTTCCTGTAAGGGGGCGGTGCGCTTGCTGCGCATATTTTCCAGACCTGCCATGGATTGCTGCAGCACTTTCTGCAACAGCCGGATTTCCAGGGCATCACGAATATGAGTCAGGACTTCGAGTCGATCAAAAGGCTTGCTGATAAAACCTTTTGCACCTGCCTGCAAGGCGCGTTTCTTATGCTCCGCCTGAGCAGTAATCACCAGAACGGGAAGAGACTCACCAGGCTTGAATTCCTCAATTTCCTTCAAACCCTCCATGACCTGGAATCCATCCATTTTGGGCATCATCAGGTCGAGCAGGATGAGATCGTACCTGTTCCTGCGGTGAAGGCCGCAAACGTCAAGCGGATTCGTTGTAAAGGATACCGAAACATAGCCGGCTGCGCGAAGCATGCTTCGGATCAGTTCAACGTTGTTTTCCCTATCATCTACGACCAGAATGCTCGCATTGAAGATATCGGGAGAGAAAGTCATTTAGGTCCTGTGCTTACTGGAGCTGCTTTTTAGCCGATCAATTGCCATCTCGTTCTGCAACCAGGCAAGCAATAAATTCCGGATGGATATATCGTTAAAATACGACTTGTTGAGAAATGAAGCAGCCAACGGTTACCGGCGCCAATTTTATGACGTCTATATGGCTCCGTTAAGTATCAAGCAGAATTCGTGCCATGTATGGCAAGTCTCTGTTTTTATGCATCTAATCGCTTCCTGGTGGAAGATAACAATATCTAATGTAAAATTTGCCGATAAGCGGCCCGGGCCCTGCATTATCCCACGTCAGCCAAGAACCTGCGCAAAGCCCATCCGGTTGAACATTAAATTGTACGATATTATAGAGAATGAATAAATCCAGGGTCGGTCAATGCTGCATAACTTAACTGAATTTCTGACCCACTGCGGAATAACCGCGCTCTCGCTTTGGCTCGCAAGCTTCATTTTTCACGGTATCTCATTCACCAGTAAAAAATCGCTGATCTTGTCGGCCATTCTACTCGGCCTCGCAAATGCGGTGATCAGGCCAATCGTCATCATCCTGACGATCCCGTTGACCCTCATCACTTTCGGCCTGTTTTTACTGGTCATCAACGCGTTGATGATGCTTCTGGTATCGGCACTCGTTCCGGGGTTCAGGGTATCGGGCTTCTGGACAGCATTTTTCGCCAGCATCGTCGTCACGATTATCAGCTTACTGGTAGGCTCGCTCTTCTTCGAATACGACAACACTCTGCTCAATATTCCCGCACACCAAGGGGTAATGGTTTAGCGCAGAAATATGACAAGTATATTGCAATGCCTCTATTTTTGCATAAAAATGAGGCTCTCTCCGCTCCAGATATCGTGGAATATTAAATAAAACATCTGTCCTTTCCCACCTCGGCAACGTTCAGCAATGTGGAAAATTTTTTGGCATCGGGATTTTGCTCGAAAGGCAGCACGCCCAGCAATGGGCAATCCAGCCACTGTTCCAGGGTAGCGACATTCTCATCAAGTACCTGCATATCCGGATCAATCCGGTTGGCAATCCAGCCTCTGAATGGCAATCCTACGGCACGTACTGCCTGGGCGGTCAATAGCGCATGACTAAGACAGCCCAACTGCATTCCCACAACGAGAATGACCGGCAAACCGAGGACTTTTGCCATATCGGCACTGTCCTGATGATCATTGAGAGGGACGCGAAAGCCGCCGATGCCTTCGACGATGACAACCTCTGCCAGCTTTTGTAATCCCAGACAGGCGTTCCTTATAACTGCAATATCGATCTGGATGCCCGCCTGCTTTGCCGCAATATGAGGAGCGATCGGCGGAATCAGGGCATAGGGATTGATCAGTTCACGAGGAGCGTTCACATTGCTTGCCGCTGCGAGCAGCTCCACGTCCGCCCACTTGTCGTTCTCCATGCCTGCTGCAATAGGTTTCATGCCTACTGCCGACTTCTCATGTATGCAAAAAGCATGCAACAAGGCGCAACTGACGAGTGTCTTGCCCACACCGGTATCGGTACCTGTGACAAAATACCCTTTTGACATATCAGGGCTATGAATCCATATATATGAGGCTCTATATGAGGCCGAGCTGCCTTCTGAGCTCCGGTGTGATAATCGGCGTTCGCGGCTGTGGCTTCCAGGCATGCCCATAGACGACTTCAAAAGTCGCCGGCAGCTTTCCCTCTTTACGCAGCGATTCGTACCGGTTGATCGCATTTTGCCAGATAGCCTTCCCTGTCAGGCTACGCCGCCTCCCCTCAGTCGCATTGTAAGCGCCGATCGCTTTGAGATCCCGCATCACACTGAGCACATCATCATAGGTCATAGTGATGTACTCCATATCCATGACCGGCGTAGCAAACCCGCTGTGCACCAACATGTCTCCAATGTCGTGCATGTCCGTAAAGCGGTTGACGTGGGTGTATTCGTCCGCTCCCCGAAAAGCCTGGCGCAACTCATTCAGGGTATCGGGTCCGAATGTGCTGAACATGAACAGACCGTTGACCTGAAG